>CAXEIX010000008.1:0-17384 GCA_963996605.1 uncultured Candidatus Poseidoniales archaeon
ACAAGGGGCTTGCACCTTCGATGAGAGCGGCAAGGAATCTGATTGTGCATGGGCATATTTGTATTGGTGAGCAGCGAATGACCGTTCCTGGGTATCATGTCCTCAAGGAAGAGGAGGATTCGTTACAGTATAGCCACAACTCTCCTTTTGCCGATCCTGAGCATCCATTCAGGAAGGACTTGGAGACGATGAGATTCCAAGATGAAGAAGATGAAGAATCCGATGAGTCTCCTGGAGATGCTGATTCCGATACTGACAAGGAGGAGAAGTAATGGGTCATAAAGCGATTCTGCATATTTACAGCACTTTCAACAACGTGCTGATTACCGCTACAGATCTAACTGGAGCTGAGACTGTTTGCAAGGTCTCTGGAGGGATGGTGACTAAGGGCGGTAGTGACTCTGGGGGTCAGTTTGCTGCTACAAGGGCGGCAGAGAAAATCGCTGAGATGCTGTCTGAGAAGGATTTTGATCAGGTCATAGTGAAGTATCGAGGTGCTGGAGGAAATAGATCAAACAGTGCTCCAGGTGCGACAGCTGCGATTAGGGCTCTAACCCGAGCAGGAGTTAGAATTACAAGAATCGAAGATGTGACGCCAATGCCAACTGATGGTACAAAGAGCAAAGGTGGAAGAAGGGGCAGAAGAGTTTGAATTGAGGTGAAAATATGGTGAAAATCAAGATATTAAATGAGACAGAAGAAAAGATACAGGTTCTTATCTCAAAAACTGACAGAAGTTTTGCCAATGCACTGAGGAGATCTCTAATTTCTGATACCCCTAAGATGGCAATAGACAGTGTTACATTCCAACTAGGAACAAAGGAGCAGGATGAGGAGATCTGGGAAACGACGGGTCCACTCCCCGACGAGATGATTGCCCAGAGATTGGCAATGATACCAATTCCGACGGTGCATGACAAATTCTACTTCCAAGATGAGTGTCCCAATTGCAAAGATGTGGTCGAGGAAGAAAGGGGTTGTGTGGAATGCCAGATGATTTACACATGCGTTGTATTTGGTTCAGAAGAGGGCCGATGGGTCACTGCTGGGGATATGAAGTACCTAGGAGAAGGATCTCTAGAGATTCCAGATGAATACAAGAGCATACCAATTACCAAGCTCCTAAAGGGGCAGATGATCGAATTCTATGCTACTGCAATAATGGGACGTGGTCGAGAGCATACGAAGTGGTCCCCGGTATGTGGGGTATCATTCCACCCTCGAAGAATCGGTGTCCTGAACAACAAAAAGAAGTCCAAGATCCTATGGGATATGGACCTGGAGATTAATGCAAAAGACTTCGACAAGGATGGGAAGCTGAAAGATATCGACAAGGTTGCAGTTCTTACTGATGAGCTTAATCATGTTGGAGAGGGTACCGAGGCATCAAGAGAATTCGGTGATGCAGTGACACTGGAAGAAGTATCTGGAGAGTTCATCTTAGAGTTTGAAACGGATGGATCAATGGGGCCCAGAGTTGCTATCATGAAGGCAATTGAAGAGCTCTCAGGAAGGTTTGGATCTCTGGAGCAGGACATATCGACGGCTCTTTGAATTCCAACATTTCATTACCCGTTCACTGGATGAGTGACTATGCCTACTGCACTGGGTAGAGGACATTGCGGCGGACACATTACCCTATTATTCACGGTCGAGGATGAGCTGGATGACCCTATTGCACAGGGTAGCAGGGGTGCTGGTCTTTGTCTGAAGGATGGAGTGGAAGCGATAGCGAAAGGAGAGGATGGCCAAGGAAAACTGGATGTCAGATTCCAGGATGGCGAATATGACTCTAAAATGTACAACGATGTTCTACAGGAATTGATTGGAGAAATTCCGGAAATTGAGACATTCGATTGGGAACTAAACATCAGGATGTCTTTGCCCGCATCACAGGGATTTGGAATGTCTGCTTCTGGTGCTATCGCATCGGCGACGGCTTTCCAGAGAGCAGTAGGAATTCCCCATGAAGAGTGCCTCAGGAGGTCATTCTTGATTGCCCATATTGTTGAGAGAAAGAGGTCTAGTGGCCTTGGGGATACAACTGCTCTTTCTTCGGGAGGTGTCGAAAGAAGAATTGTTGCGGGATCTCCATTTTCTGGCAGTTCTCTCGATATGGGGCCAGGAATTTCTGAAGGCTGGACTTCGGAAACACCAGTTCTTCTAGTCTGGGGCAAGAAGACTGGGAAGCATACTTCGAAATATATTGACAATCCTGAATGGAAGGTGAAAATAAGCGAAGGTGGAGTATCAGCAATGGAGCGGATTGGAGAAGGTGATTGGGACTCAGGAAGGTGGTCTGAGCTCATTAATCAATCACTAACTTTTGCTATTGTTAGTGGTTTACAGTTTGATGCATCCAGAACTGAGATTATCGATGCAGTCAGTCATGCAATCGGAGAATCTGGTCACTCAGAGAGGTTGACGGCAATGCTTTGCATGTTGGGGGAAAGTGTCGTAATTGTCCCCAATGACCCCTTGGACGGAGGTGATTGGTCAGGTGAACTGTCCTCGATTCTCGAAGCTGGTGGATTCTCAACCTTCTCAAGTAAGATTGGTGCTCTGAGATAGATTTCTCAGGATTTAGAATTCTCGTGAAAATCCTCAAGCGGTTTCAAGTCGAGAGGGCTTGAATCTAGTTTTATTGCCCCCCTAAGTCTTAGTCCATCACAGAATCCATGTCGGTAAACAAGAGCCCCCTGGCCATATTCTGCGACATACCTGTCTACCTGCTTCTGAGTCTTCTTCTTTGGGAACTTTAGATCGGCACCGAAGAAGTGCTTTGCATCGATCCACGCACAAGGGACTCCATTTATCCTTACATCATCCAGGAGGAGGAGATCGGGAGTGATTATTGCCCTGCCTTCTTGCTTAGTCTGCTCCTTCAGTAGTTCTTCCTGGCGGCGGAATCGAATACCTACTGATTCGAAATAGCTGCACAGGATCTCCTCGAAGACCTCGGCCGCGGTCTGGGTCTCGGTTTGATTTACCGAGCTGACCCTGTCTACTGACTCTGCCAATTCGAACTGTTCCCTGTCTCTTTTGTTTAATTTAGAAGGGTTCTTGTTTAGTGTATCCTTGATTCTGGTCTTTGTCCATCCTCTGCCTGTAAGTATGGCTCTGAAAGTATTTACTGGAGGGGCATCAAACCTCTTGGAGAGGGCAATTACGCTTTCTCCGGAGTCGTACCTTCTACTGAGTTCATTGGATCTACGCATCAATTTTGAGTGAGAATAAACGCTCTTTTCCTGATTTAGCGCCGCCCTTAGAGAAAGAGCCTGTTCGAGGGAAATTGGCATACCGTCGAGTTTTGCCGCAATCTCCTGGACCCTTTCCTCGGGAAGGAAGCCGAATTCTCCGGGAATACATGCTATCTTCCCGGCCTTTCTTTGAACATCCTTGGTGACCGCTTTAGTTTTCCATTTGATTTCCACTTTCTCTGGAGGTGGGCTGATTTCTTTTGGTATCCCCATGGGCCTAGGATTAGCGGTAAACCTTGCTAGGGCCCTTTCAATCTCCTCCGATTTGGCACCTCTTCCGTTCTCCTTTGGAAGGTTTTTTTCCTTCCTCGGGCGTCGGCGGCGCCTCCGACGCCCCCGGCGTCGCTTGGCACTCTCGTCTTCACTCAATAGCCATGGCAGATGTAGGAGCCCCATGAACCCACCGAGTGAAGGTTACTTCCTCATTCGAGCGTAGACGTCGTAGAAGTAATCTCTAATTGGCCATGGTACAAGTACCATCGAAGAGGCCAAAGGCCACGGAAATCTCAGCTTTCCACATAATCTCCAGATTGCTGTACTCTTGGAGTACCACACCCCTCTGCTAGAAATTAGGAAAATGGAATCATGACCGGCGAGCAGACTTGGGATCGCTTTCATGATTTCTTCACCTTCAGGGCTATTCTGTCCGATCAATGTAATGCTTGATTCTGAGTTCCTCCTCCTGATGAATTCAGCCCACCTATTGCATTTCTTACATTGGTCGTCGAAAAGGACGATGTCGGATTTTCTAGAAGGCATGCTACACCTAAACAAACGCTATTCCTGGTTCCAAGGGGAAGGATATTCTGGCCTTTCCTCCAACATCTTCTCCTTCCCCGGCAGCATAAACCTCAACTGATTCAACTTCTAAGGCAGATGCTATGAAATCGGAGTTGTTCTTGATTACTTCTGCCTCGTTAATACCCTTAGAAATTATTTCCCTCTCGCCATCTAACCAGGTGTGGATTCTGCCCCTAGTCTTCTTCCCCCCAACAGTGATTGAGTTCCAGGTCTGGAAGACTTCGCCTCTTGTTGACTCGTCATTGAATGCCTCCAGCGACTTTACGTGAGACTGACCCTTTTCCTTGAAATCAAAATCGTCTTTGTGCAGTCTGATCGCCTCTGATGCTATGTCTTTTTTCCATTGTGGAGAGGTTTGAATCACCACCTTGGTGATTTCATTATCCGAGTGTCTTTCTGCAAGAGTTCTGAGATTCCTTCCGCTCGAGATAATTTTTTTGATGAAATTCTCTAATGCCAAAACTAGGGTATCACTAGGATCTGGCTCAAGAATAGGCATCACAAGCTTAGCCAGGATATCGGCATGACCGACTTTCCTCCAAAATTCTTCAGCAATATGGGGTGTGGCTGGTGCTAGCATAGGTATCCACCCCTTCAAGAATGCCATTGCAGTCACTCGATCACGCCCTCCTCTTCGCAGATACCAATTCCAATCGGATAGCATCTCGAAGTGACTAATCATCACTCCCTCTCGAAGGCTAACTTCGGACATGGCCTCGATCCATTTCTCCTGACTGGCCCTCATTCTTGACATAAGCCAATCATCAATATTCGTAGGGTAATCTGAGAATCCTACTGCTGAGTCAACTGCATCGATAAGGGAGAACAGCTGACGGTGGTTTGCCTCTAGAGCACTGTCTGACCATTCCATTCCTGCCTCTGGATTTGCTCCAAACAGAATGAAAAGCCTGACTGTATCGGCACCGAATCTAGAAATCATCTCCTCTGGACTAACCGTATTTCCCAGAGACTTACTCATCTTTGCTTGACGTCTGGAGAGGGTTTTTCCACAGGAGGGGCAATCCAAATCAAAGTTGTCTACATGATACTCCGAGTTACAATCGACGCAGTAAGGGGCAGGGGCGTTGAGCATCCCCTGACACACCAGTCTACCGAAGGGCTCTCCAACTTCATTCATCCCTACGTCTCTAGTGAATTTTGTAAAGAATCGAGCATAGAGAAGATGCATTACTGCATGCTCGATTCCTCCGATATAGAGATCAACTCCATCTCCCATCCAGTAGTCGACTGCTTCACGGTCGAAGGGAGATGTCGCATTTTTTGGATCACAAAATCTCATGAAGTACCATGAAGAATCGTAGAATGTATCCATTGTGTCAGTCTCTCTCTTTGCATCTCCTCCACAGGAATGACACTTAGTCTGAACAAAGGAATTGTGAGATTCTAATGGGTTACCACTCTGATCTTCGGAAAAGACGACATCTAATGGGAGTTCAACTGGCAAGTTTTCTCTGGGGACAGGGACGACTCCACAGGACTTGCAATGGATCATGGGGATTGGAGTCCCCCAGAACCTCTGTCTGCTCAGTAGCCAATCCTTCAGTCGGTACTCCACGGTACCATAGCCGTGCTTCTTCACCTCAAGAGCGGCAATCACTGCATTCTTTGCATCATCTCCAGAAAGTCCATCGAAGCCCTCCACTGATGAGTTGATCATTGGCCCATAACCTTCGAAGGCCCTGACTGGTGGAGAAGTAGAGGCTAGTTCCTCTTTTTCCTGAAGGACTTGTCTAATCTCGAGATTGTAGGCTTTGGCAAAATCGAAGTCCCTCTGATCATGTCCTGGGACAGCCATTACCGCACCAGTACCATACGAAGCGACCACGAAGTTACCGGCATAGATAGGGATCTTTTCACCATTCATTGGATTTATTGCGTGCCTACCTAGGAATACCCCCTTCTTTTCCTTGAGCATGTTGATTCTCTCGAATTCTGACATCTTTGCACATTCGTCCCTCAGGTTCCTCCACTGCTGCTCCCATTCGGTTCCTAAGCACAACTCCTCACAAAGAGGGTGCTCGGGAGATAGTGTTACGAAAGTAGCTCCAAAAATTGTATCGGGTCGAGTGGTGAAGGCCCCGATTAGTGAGTCGGAGTCTACGACTGGAAAATCAATATGCGCTCCGTGTGAACGGCCGATCCAATTTCTCTGCATCGCCTTGACATTTTCCGGGAAGGAGATTCTGTCGAGTTCGTCGAGTAACTCATCGGAATACTCTGTCATTCTTACGAACCATTGGGCCATGTCTCTCTGAACTACTTCCAATCCACATCTCCAGCATCTATTGTTCTTGACCTGCTCATTAGCCAGAACCGTATCACAGTCAACGCACCAATTTACTGGAGCCATTCGTCTTTCGATTAGCCCACTCTCATTTAGAATGAGGAACATCTCCTGATTCCAGCGATAGTAGTCGACATTGGATGTAGCTAGGATTCGTCTCCAATCGTATGAGTAACCCATCCTTTCCTGATCGGAACGTATGCTTGAGATATTACTATGAGTGACGTCATTTGGATGACCTCCATCCTTTTTGGCAGCATTCTCAGCGGGCATGCCAAACGAGTCGTACCCCATTGGGTAGAGTACATTCTTCCCCATTAGCCTTTGAAAGCGAGCCATTGCGTCTCCGATAGAGTAGTTTCTAACGTGTCCCATATGCATATGACCAGAGGGATATGGGAACATCTCGAGGCAGTAGAACTTGGGCTTTGACTCGTCTATTTCAGCCTCGAATACCCCGGCATCGGACCATTCCTTCTGCCAACGCAATTCTATCTCTTGTGGGTCGTACACCATTTACTCAAACTGACCGCTGAGTATGGCTTGTATATGCATTACGACTTTGTTTGATGCCTGCCTCGGGTAAGATATGCTGTTAGACGGGGAGTTCAATACGATGATTTGGGAAGATGGGGTCGAGGTTTGGGTCACTCAGATGGGGTCACTCATGAATATGAATACGGCCTTTATTGATAGAGCAAATGCCATAGTTGCAATCATCGATCCATACGATGCAAAAAAATGGATAGCGAAACTAGATCGGGAGGGTCTGGAGCCGACACACCTACTCTACACGCACACCCATAGGGATCATGCAGCGGGTTACCCTGGGATGATCCAGAGGTTCCCGAATATGGAAGTCTGGGGACATGAGGATGCCAGGGTTCCGAACTTACTGGGGCATGTAGTGTTCAGGAATGTAGACTTCACCGATACTTGGGTAAGTTCCCCTGGAGAGAGTGTTGATTGGGAAGCTGGGTCAATTTCCCTCACCGTGACCCATTCTCCGGGTCATGCTCCTGGACATGTTACATTCCATGGCCATGGAGTCTACCACGCTGGTGATTTGCTATTCGTAAGAAGTGCAGGCAGGGTTGATCTTCCCGGAGGCGATCCCCGAGCCCAGCAGATGAGCCTGATAAGGGCAAAAGAAATTCTCCAAGGACTTCCTCAGGATTGGAGGCTAATACCGGGACATAGGTATGATGACTTCAGAGGAGAGGTTCCCGACTGGATAAGTCTAGGTGACGCGTTGAAGCATAACTACTTCCTATCCAATATCACAATGGTTGACTAGGCTATCTTCTCAGTAGTCTCCGAACCAGGCTGCTTTCATCATCGAGAGATATTGATTCTTCTTCCCTGACCTTCTTCAATGCACTAATGGGGACCCAATCATCTGGAACCAATCTCCATGGCGTCACTCTTGCCATTATCCCGAGTAGGACTTGGCTTCCAGGAATCATGAAAACTCTGAGAGGAGGCACAACCAGGCTCAGTGCAGCTAAGTCATCTCTGGCCCGGATTCTATCCTTCCGGCTAACTCTTCGTCCGATTAGGATACTGGATAGCGTAGTCGACGTTTGCTTGAAGTGCTCCGCACCGATTTTCGATGTATCCCAAGCCTTCTCAATTGAATCACCCCACTTGCTAGGTTCCTTTGCTACTTCCTTAATCTCGTTCTGTGATTTATCAGGAAGACGGCGATATACTGCAGCTGTTCCAGTTGCCACCCACGGCAACCACCTCACCATGAATCCGGCGAATTTTCTGATCCTGCCCATAGAATCACTCGGTCTTGTCTATCCTACGGGACGAGACACCCCTCGACTTCATTTCTTTCTGTACGGTTCCAGGTGGCAGAGTCCCATTCTGCTCCAAAGCGGAAAGTGCGGCTATCACTACGCTATTTGTGTCGATTTCAAAGAATGTACGCAGGGCTTCTCTAGAATCTGAGCGACCGAAACCCTCGGTCCCTAGGACAACATATCGTCCACCGACCCATCTTTGAATCATCTCAGGGACTGAGGAGATGTAATCTGATGTTGCTATTGTCGGAGTTTCATCTCCAAAACATTCGGAAACGTATGGTATTGATTTGCTTCCAGGATCGAGTCGCTTCTTCCTCTCGTGTTCCATTCCTACGCGTCGAAGTTCCCCGTAGGAAGTGACCGACCAAACCTCCGATTTGACACCATGGTCACGCAGTAGTTCTGTGGCGGCCTCTCTTACTATATTCAGTATCGGACCAGAACCTAGTAATCTCACCTTAGGGCCATCTCCCGATGTCTCTTCGAGAAGATATGCGCCTCTGATTATTCCTTCATCGGTTCCTGTCGGCTTTGGCATCTGCTGTTGATTCTCATTGTAGAGCATTATGTAATGGAACACGTCAAGATTCTTGCCCCACATCTCATCGATACCATGTCTAATTATTGTAGCTAATTCGTATGCATAACAAGGGTCCCATGCTCGACAGTGAGGGACTGCAGAGGCCGTAAGGAGGCTGTGGCCGTCTTGATGCTGTAATCCTTCACCATTCAGTGTCGTTCGACCAGCAGTTGCTCCCATTAGGAAGCCTCTAGCCCTAGCATCGGCGGCACTCCAAATCTGATCACCTACTCTCTGGAAGCCGAACATTGAGTAGAAGGTGTAGAATGGAATTGTTGGAGAGTTCGCGTTAGAGTAAGAAGTTGCGCTAGATATCCATGAGGCTATTGCTCCAGCCTCGGAGATTCCTTCCTGAAGCACCTGACCAGAATCAGATTCCTTGTAATTCAGCAGCATCTTATGATCGACAGGCGTATACTTCTGCCCCTTTGATGCAAATATTCCGAACTCGCTGAAGAGGGGGTCCATTCCGAAGGTCCTTCCTTCATCGGGAATGATAGGGACGATCTTGTCGCCTATATCCGACTTCATCAGAGTCCTCAAAAGTCGAACGAAGGCCATAGTGGTTGAGACCTCTTGTCCCTCAGGGGTTCCTCCATCGAATGCTGCATATGTTTCCTCACCTGGAAGATCTGTGGTGATTTTGATTGGTCTTCTCGAAGGAAGGTGTCCGCCAAGTTTTTTTCTCTGCTCGAGCAAGTATCTGATCTCATCTGAGTCTTCTTCCAGTGTTACAAATGGATTGTCCTCAAGTCTGGAGTCATCCAAGTTAAGCCCAAGTGCGTCGCGGTAAGCAACAAGATCCTCGAGACTCATCTTCTTCTTCTGGTGAGTAGAGTTTCTTCCCTCGAACGAGTCGATGCCCCAACCCTTTACGGTATGTGCTAGGATTACAGCTGGCCCATTGGATGACAGAGCTGCTTGATATGCGGAATATACCTTGATTGGGTCATGTCCCCCTCTGGTCAGTTCCTCGATTTCTGTGTCGGAGATAGAGGAACCCAAAGCTTGGAGTGCTTCGCTCGAGGAGAAAAGCTCATTCCGGAACTCACTAGGAGGTAGCGTACTGAGGCGTTGCCAGTCTCCATCTGTGATTGTCTCCATCCTGTTCAATAGTTCACCGTTCGTATCAAGTTGGAACACTCGGTCCCAACCAGAACCCCAGATGACTTTGATGACGGTCCATCCTGCACCTCGATATAGCCCCTCCAACTCTTGAATAATGCTGGAGTTTCCTCGAACGGGGCCATCTAATCTCTGGAGGTTACAATTGATTACGACAACCAAATTATCCAACTGTTCTCTGCCGGCTACTGCAATGGAAGCGATTGCCTCGGGTTCATCCATCTCCCCATCGCCTAGAAATGCAAAAACACGACTCTCCGAGGTATCGGCTAGATTTCTCTGATGGAGATACTTCCAGAATCTGGCCTGCATAACGGCACCAAGTGGCCCAAGACCCATGGAGACTGTCGGGTACTCCCAGAATTCTGGCATTAGACGAGGATGGGGGTATGAAGAGAGGCCGTCTTCGAATGCTTCCTGACGGAAGTTTGAGATTTGGTCTACAGTAATCCGACCCTCTAGGAATGCTCGGGAGTAGATTCCCGGACTAGCATGGCCTTGGATGTAGAGTGCATCTCCTATCCCATTGTGGTCCTTACCTCTGAAAACATGATTGAACCCTACTTCGTACAAAGTTGAGCTCGAGGCATAAGTGGAAATGTGTCCACCGATTCCATCCAACCTTCTGTTTGCATCAGAGACCATCGCTGCTGCATTCCAGAGAACATGGTTCTGGATTTCCTTCTCAATTCCAAGATTTCCGGGATATGGTTTTTGCTGATCGATGGAAATTGAGTTCAGATATGGAGTCCTTGAGGTGGAAATATCGATTCCAAGAGCTGTTGCCTCGGACAATAGTTCCTGAAGGAGGAGTCGGGCTCTAGAACTGCCAGAGGAAGAGGTCATCGTCCTCAATGACTCGAGCCACTCATCGGTCTCTTCTGGGTCCATATCAGGGAGGGTCTGACGAGGTTTGGTTGGGGACATGACAGCACTACTGCCCCGCAGGGCAGAACCACCAGCCAAGGCGTGTTTTTTGAATGGGTCGTCGTTCTAATCTGCTCAAATAGGGGATGGCCCGGGTCCGACTTCGATGAGATGGCACTCGTGCATTGTCCTAACCCCGGCTACTGTGATTGCGGAATCGCCCGAAGCGCACCTCTCTCCCTTCCACTTCCTGACCGTTCTAACCACGGTCTTAGAACCTGGAGCGTTGTTGGGGTCTACCTTCACCTCAACAATTAGCTCTCCGACCTGTCCCAACCAATCCAAAGCTGCATCAATGCTTCTTCGAGCGTAACCATGTCGCTGCTCAGAACTGCGTACCCAATATCCCAAGTTCCATGTTGCCCTATTTGATCTAGTCACTCTATCGAATCCGATCAATCCGATCACATAGCCATCCCAGGGGCGTACCATGACCCAATGATGGAGTAGGCCCGTGCGTCCCTTACGCTCGGTATCTCTGATAAAATCCTCCATCTGTGGCCTAATTTCTTTATCCGGATTTATCCAAGGCATGGCTCGGATTACATCTGGCCAGGTCTCCTCAAATGCCTCGACTATTTCTGAGATGTGTGTCTTTGATACTGGCCTAAGCACTAGGCCCTCATCGACCCTGATGGACGAGGTTGCCCTCCTGTGCATTATTTTAGCCGAGGAGCTCCGACGCATCAGTCCTGCGTATCAGGACTTGGTTATGAAATCAGTTTCTCCTTTGCTCTGGCTACGTCTGGGTCTTCTGGATTGGTTTCGTACGCTGATTCGACCATCCTTTGGGCCTCAGTATTCCTTCCAATTGACATTAGTAGCTTACCGACGGAGTAAATCAAAGAAGTCCGATTTCCTAAGTGCGGGCCGACTTCGTCTAGAAGGACGGTTGTCTGCGCTTTATTCTGATCTTTTGCTGACCTGAAGGCTGCCTGTAACTGTTTGATAATTTCCGGAACGGGCCATTCGTCTTGTTGCTGCCAAGGCCAAAAAGACGAACTGCCTTGGTACGAGATGTCAACAGGCCCCTCTTCCTCTGGTTGGAGGATTGGTGCAGAAGGAATCTGAACCGGAGTTTCGATAGGTTCTGGCTTCTTTTCTTCGACAATTGGAGTTGCAGTAATTTTCGGGATAGGAATCGAAGGAGCTGGTGGAATTGGGGACGCATCGCTTGATGGTGGTTCTACTCTTGCAAATGCTTCCTCGAATTCGTCAATCTTTCCATCTCCATCAAAGTCATCCTCTTCTATACCGGCAACTTCTCTGGATGGTGAACCCATTTCGTTAGCCTCGATAATCTCGTTGGATTCCATTGGTTGTATGAAATCTGGAGTCTCAGCATTTGGTTGGATTAATTCGATTGTTCTGGGATCCAATATCTCCTCCTCTTCCACAGTGCCCCTGGGTACCTCGAATTTCTGAACGAATTGAGGGATGTCGTCTGCAGTAAGCTCATACTCATCATCTATTTCTTCGCTAGTTGGGGTAAACGGGTCGAAATCTGGTTTTCTGTCTAATTGCACTTCATCGTCTTCTCCATATTGCGAGACTTCAACGGTTAAGTCATCAAATGCAAATGAAGGAGTGGTGGGTTCATTCTCCTCTTCGTCCTCTTCAATTTCGCTCATCAGTTGGTCCAATAAGTCCGTGGACTCGTCTTCTCCAAGTCCTGTACTCTGCTGAAAAGATGGGCGGTCTATCTGATAGAAGCATCGCGTGCAAACCTTGGTTCCCTCTTGGTTCAAATGTTGACAGGACGGGCAGGGAGTGCCCTTGGGGCTAGAATTACTCCATGACTTAAATCTGTCAAATACCAATCTCGTCCCCCCAGCATTCCCTTTCGATAGTGATGAACGTTTAATTCTCACTGGGAATGGTTTGTTTTGTTGTATCTAGAACTCGTCAAGTAACCGTGATAGGGGCAGGTTGAGACGGGAAGACGTGGGCGACTCAGAGAAAACGGTTCCAAGTCGCTTCAAAAGAAGCCAGGACCACCATGAATCTTATCTGCGTCTTATTCGATGGGAGCTGGATGATGAGTTGGCGATGACCGAGGAGAGGCTCAGAAATTGGTCAGAAAAGAAGTTGGAAGCGAATGGAATTGCCCTATTCGGACTGAATGCCAAGACAGATGGTTGGTTATTCGGCCAGCAGATCGTTAGGCTTCGACGAGGCGTTGGCAAGTACCTTGGCTCCCATCGGTTCAGACAGGGCGACATAGTACTTCTCAGCAGAGGGAGTCCACTGACCGAGAAGCCTATTGAGGCCATAGTGAGCAATAGAAGTAGGGATTCGATTCGAGTAGTACTTCCTGAGGCGCCACAAGGCCTTCGTAAGGGCACATGGAGGATTGATAGGGGGGCCAATCGTGTTGCTTTCGATAGGATGAGAGATGCTCTAAATTCTGTCTTCGAGGAAGATGGAAGTGCTCCTTTGAGGGAGTTGCTTCTCGGTCTAGTTCATGACCCCGTAGGAACTGCTTCACTGGTTCCAGAGCTTGGAGGGGTGAAGCAAAAAAGAGCCACTCTGCCAAGTGACATGAATAAGGCCCAGAGGGATGCTGCAGAGAGTGCGATAAATAGCAGGCTGACACTGATTCAGGGCCCTCCGGGAACGGGAAAGACTCACACTGCAGTTAGGGTCCTCGAGAACTGGTCTATACTAGATACTGGGACAGTTCTTGCAGTAGCAGACTCAAATGTGGCGGTTGACAACTTATTGGAGGGTTTACTAGATAGGGGAGTTAGGGCAGTTAGATTAGGTCAGCCAGTGAAGGTGCGAGAGAATTTGAGAAACTCAACAATGGATGCTCGGATGGAAAGTCACGAGTTGAATAGGGATCTTTTGGAAGAGATTGAGAGGAATGAAAAATTGTCTAGGAGGATTAAAGGCATGAGGGGAGGGAAGGAAAAGGGCCTAGCACACAGGGATCTTAGCAGGGGGTGGAAGGAAGTGAAAAAACTGGAAAGGCAAATTCGGGATGACATCCTCGATAGGGCTCAGGTTCTATGTTGTACCTGCATTGGTTCTGGACATGAGCTACTCGATGGGAGAAGGTTTTCCCGGGTACTAATTGATGAGGCGACTCAGGCTACCGAGCCTGCGGCATTGGTGCCCATTGTGAAAGGGGCCAGACAGGTCGTATTGGTTGGTGATCACAGACAACTACCTCCGACTGTGATTTCTCGACGAGCTGAGAATGGAGGTTTGAGTAGGTCCCTATTCGAACGACTGGTAGACATGGGGATAAAGCCGCTACTGCTTAACACTCAATATAGGATGCATCCATCAATTTCTGAGTTTCCAAACTCTCAGTTCTACGGAGGAATGCTTGAGGACGGGGTGGATGAGTCTGAGAGAGAGGCTCCACCTGGGATGCTTTGGCCCAATTGGGACTCACCGTTAACGTTCCTTCCTGTCGATGGTGATGAGTTACTTTCACCCGATGGAGCCTCGAAGGAGAACACAGCAGAGGCATCATGGGTAGTGAAAATTCTGATGGGGTTTGTTGATGATGGTGGACTTGAGTTAACAGACATTGGAATTGTCACGCCATACGCTGGACAAGTTAGGGCGATTAGGGATATGCTGCCGGAGTCGTTGCAGGGTGTCGAGGTTAGGACTGTTGACGGATATCAGGGGAGGGAGAAAGATGTGATAATATTCTCTTGTGTGAGGTCAAACTCGGATGGAAACGTCGGTTTCCTCTCTGATAGAAGGAGGCTTAACGTGGCACTTACCAGATCTAAGCGTGGTCTCGTGGTAATTGGAAACCCGGATACGTTGAGGCATGATGATAATTGGAAATCTTGGATTGAGCATATTAGGAGTCGTAAACTTGAGGCTTGGCACCTCTTGGGTACTGCATGAGGTGCATGAATGGGCGATCATGACTCCCCCATCTCGATTCATGGCGGAGGGACGCTGGCGAAAGCAATAGTTTCCCAGGAGAATGATCATTGGTCTGTTCCAGACGGCTCAATACTGGCCTCTTGGGCAAGGAGGATGGTCGCCTTCGTTATTGATGTCACAATCGTATACTCAGTACTGAACCTTTCAACGGGGGGGATGATTGCGAATGCTCTGAATGTAGGACTATGGGCATCGTCTGATTTTCACTACTCTATTGCATTCGCTGCTATATTGCTTGCCAGTCACTGGCTTTACTGGAGAGTAACTGGTTTGGCTTTCTCAAGATCTCTTGGTCAGAAGCTGCTTGGTATCGCCATTGTGAAGGACAATGGAGATGCGGTGACTAGTGAAATGTGGGACAAGAGGGCGGTTGGAAAGCTCCTGTATCTAATACCCGTTTTGAACCTCTACTTCGGAATCTACGAGTTGGCTCGAATCTCACAGAGACACACTCATCAATCAAATCTTGATCTTCGGGTGGGGACAATTGTTGCTCATTCTGCTTCCCTACCTCCTGGAAGTAGAAGGCATATCAGATAATGGTGGGAGTATGGACGATATCGTTGAGTGGGTACGTTCTGGAGGATGCATCGTCTATCCAACCTCCACACTTCCTGCTCTGGGTTGCATACCTGAACCTAGTGCTCTAGATGTGTTGTTTGAGATAAAAGGCAGACCTAGTAGTGCGCCTGTTAGTCTGGGGGTAGCCGATCTTAGCCAGGCTAGTGAGATTGTAGAGGTCACGGATGATGTATACGAGATACTAGACTCCTTTCCAGATGGGTCTCTAACCATTGTTCTCAAACCAATAGAAGAGATGGACTTTCGTCTAGGATTCAGAGGTGTTGCTGTTCGTGTGGTCTCGGATTCAAGGGCTAGAGATCTGCTCCTCAAGACCGGTCCATTGACTGCCACCAGTGCAAACCATACAGGTCAGGAGGCTCTCCTTAATTGCATTAAAGCAGCAGATTCTCTATGTACCTCGGAACATACTGTTTTGGGTGTTGATGGAGGATGTCATGGGGGTCTACCCAGTACTTTGATAGCATGGCATACGGTCTGCGATTCACCTGAGTCACCAGAGATAGAGGTAGTTAGAGAGGGGAAAGTCAGTACCAAGGAGATTTTAGCATGGTGGAAGAGGAGGATCTGAAGCAATGGAGAGACGCAGGTCACGTTGCTAGAAGGACGCTAGAAGGAATCAAGGGGGAGATTGTCGCTGGAAAGCAGTGGTCCGAAGTCATAGATTCTGCTGAGAGGTTCATCAGAAGACATGGGGGGAAGGCCGCATTCCCCGTGACAATCTCAGTTAACGATATAGCTGCTCACTATACATCGAATTCAGAATTGACACCCCCTGAGGGTTTTGAGGGTGAGATGGTTTTCCAGAATGGGGATCTTGTCAAGCTCGATGTTGGAGTTCACATCAAAGGAGCTTTGGGCGATAATGCTCTAACGATTGAGGTCGGAAACGGAGGAGAGCACACTGAGCAAATTAGAGCAGCAAAAGATGCCAGAGATGCTGCGATAGAGAAGATGCACCCTGGCACTCCTTGGCATGTGATTGGGGAAGCCGCTCAGCAGGCTTCTGTAGATGCGGGTTTTGAGCCAATCAGAAATCTAAGTGGTCACAAGATGGAGAGGTGGAACTTGCACTCAGGCGTGTCAATACCGATGTATGCATGTGGTCCGAAAAACCCTAGCTACAAAGGAGAAGTAGAAGCAGGGGGCGTGTATGCAGTGGAGCCTTTCAATACCAATGGAAAAAGTGGGATGATTGAAAATGTACCACCTGCTGATTCATCAAATATTCTTCGAGTGACCGGGGATGTTAGAATTAGAAAGGCGCTCTCAAAGGGGAAATTGAAACCTCTTGGGGCAACCATGGCAAGATATATCGAAGAACGATACAGCACCCTCCCGTTCGCAGAGAGGTGGGCTTCTCCACTGCTTAGCAAGCCGTTTCCAGAAGAGGATGATGAGTCACTTAAGAGGAAGTGGAATTCTCTTGTGAAGAAATTGACCTCGATTAGATTTCTTGAGGTATACAGCGCTCTGAGAGATGTCGATGGAGGCGATGTTGGGCAATTCGAGCATACTGTTTTCATCACTGAAGGTGGTCCAGAGGTTCTTACAGTGGAGTGAACTTCCGGAAAATCAGAGAAAATCTGTAAATTTCTAACAATGATTAACTATTGTCGCCTTTCTGCCTTGACTGTACAGGACGAAAGGTTCTCGCTGAGTGCATCCCATCCCCTCGCATTTATCTCTCTCCTGTACACCTTACTCGGTCAGCCGGATGGCTCTATCCGGAATCATTACTGGTGGTTTGAGCGGTACCAAACATGGTTACTGCAATTATTGCCGCGAATATCAGTGACATTCCTCCAATCTGCTGAATTGATGGCTTCTCGGAGAGAATTATGACTCCCCATAGAATTGTTAGTACAGGTTGGAGAAGGATAGCGAAAGAGGTGTGCGCAGCTGGGAGTCTTGGTAGGGCGTATGTGATGGCGATCCACCCCATTACCTGACAAGAGGCGGCGAGCAAGATGATCCAACCGTGACCAGGCCAGGTGAACGAGAAGTCAATTGGTTCTATGTCAAGTCTGGATAGAGGCAGTATTCCGGCAATGAGAAGTCCCGTTGCAGCCCCTGCG
>CAXEIX010000009.1:0-17211 GCA_963996605.1 uncultured Candidatus Poseidoniales archaeon
ACCCTCTCCTGCGAACATCCTGACCGGTAGCTCGTCCTGCCTCCTGAATGGGAAGACGCCACCCGTGTAGGGGAATGATCCTGGGGCGTTCTCCTTGCGGATCCATAACAGCCTGTCACCCCAGTCCTCTGTGGTTGGCAGCGCGACCCTAGGGACCTTGGTTCCGGATAGTGTCTCGTGCGTCGTCTTGACTGGGATTTCCTTCCCCCTGACGGAATAGCTGGCCTGACCGGAGCGATACGCATCCGCCATGGAATCAAAATCTTCCAGAGACGCCCATGCTTCTTCGGGTATCGATTCTCGAATCACTTTCGCTTGGTCTATGAGGTCTTGACGGGCATCATGCTTGCCTGATGATTCCAGCATGTCCGCAGATGCCTCTAGTTGCTGCACCTGACGGATGGAGCCTGCGACTTCTTCTGACCTCCTGTGGTAGTCCCTGATGGTTGAGGCTACCTCGGCTAGGTATCCCTGCCTCTCAGGGGGTATTGGAGTGTCTCGATTGGGGAGCCCATCTGAGCCCAGGCGGGGTTCACTGGCGGAGAATTCTGTTTCGAACCTCTCGTTCAGCAGGTTAGCCATCATCTCCCAGAGCCGATCCACCCCCGCATCGGCGAACTGGCTCGCGATTGTGGGAACTACTGGCATTGACTCTGGGCTCTCGTCGAAGGCCTCCCGATTCCTCAGGAACTGCTTGCGAATCTCGGTCAGCGCATCCTTGGCTCCGGGCCTGTCAAACTTGTTCAGTACGACGATGTCAGCGAAGTCAAGGGCTGCGAGCTTCTCCAACTGGCTCGGTGCACCGTACTCCCTGGTTGTGACGTAGATGGAGGTGTCTGCGACCTCTGTTATTGCATCGTTACCTTGGCCGATCCCGCTGGTCTCTACTAGTACCAGGTCGAAGCCGACTGCCTGGCAGACCTCGACCGCGCGGTCAACACAATCTGCAATCTCCCGACCGCTTTCCCTACTGGCAAAGGAGCGCATGAACAGATTTGGCTCGGATAGGGAGTTCATCCTGATTCGGTCACCTAGAAGGGCTCCTCCGGTCTTCTTCCTAGTGGGGTCGGTGGCCAGTAGTGCCACTCTGGCATTCGGGTTGTCCCTGCGAATCCTTAGCATCACCTCATCCATGAGGCTCGACTTGCCCGCGCCCCCCGTTCCGGTTATCCCAACAACTGGGCACTCGGCGTCCTTGTCCCTAGATCTGGCCTTTGAGAGGGATTTGTAGAATTGATCGGTGTCGGAGTTCTCGGCCATCGTCAGTAGAATGGACACTGAACCATGGTCATCTGCATCGATCGGACCGGAAATAGAGTCGAACCTGGATTTCTCTAGGAGGTCTGTTACTGACGCCTTTTCCATTGCATCTCGTACCATCCCCACCAGTCCTAGATCCCTGCCATCGTCCGGCGAGTATATGCGAGAAATTCCCTTATCTGCGAGATGCTCGATCTCATGTGGCAGGATGGTCCCGCCACCCCCTCCGAACAGGAAAACATGACTGAATCCATTCTCATCCAGAATCTCCTTGGTGTGAGTGAACATCTCTACTGCCCCACCTTGGTATGATGTGATAGCTATCGCGTGAGCGTCCTCCTGGATGGCTGCTCTTGCGACCTCATCGGCACCTCTGTCGTGCCCGAGGTGTATCACCTCGCAACCTTGACTCTGGAGAATCCTTCGGAAGATTCCGATTGCTGCGTCATGACCGTCGAATATCGCTGCTGCAGTGATGACTCGTATGGGCATTTTCCCATCTGAGGCCACGATTGGTGTATCGCTTGTGCTACTGCCCGAGCTGCTTTCCACGTCATGCCGAAAACATGACTCCACAAGAATGCGTTGACTGCGAGAAATGTCTTCTCGGGCATTTCCGGGGCATGGTTCAAGACTAGGGCATAGTTCCGTAAAGAAGTGGAAGATAGGCCTCAATCGATTGAGATCTCACCTGGTGATGATGTTAGTCCATGGGGGCAGCCTTCGGATAACGCTGCTTCGGGAGGACCCCTCCTAAGTGGGAATGTAGCCTCTTTCGGAGGCCAGGAGGGAGGCTCCCCATATTGGGAGGGTGCTAATGAAGAGAGCAAGGGCCCATCCAATGGAGTCTGGTTCGCCATTGGCCTGATTTTGGTCCCAATTGCTTTGTGGATCGCAAACGTAATTCTCTTCAATATAGGTGATTCGACAGGTGCAGATGAGGAGTTTTTCATCATCCTACAATTCATCCTATATCCTGCAACACTAATTGGAGGGGTTGTATGGGGCTTTACGAAAGGAAACAAGTACTTCGCATGGGGGGTTCTGACATCATTAGTTGCAGTCCCAGTAGCACTTTTCGCTGCCCTGATTGTCTTTTTGTTTGTGGCCTTTGGCCTCTAAAACAAGTTCCCATTCACTAGGATGTAAGCGAAGAAGAGCATGACAACCCCCATGGCACCGTCGATCAAGTGGGCCTTTGACCTCAGCGTCTCGGCCCTACCGCCGGAAGTCAGGACTGTTGCCACCGTCACGTACCATGCCCCGTCGATTACCATTCCCAGTAGCCCCATGCCGAGGAGCGTCTCTATCGAGGAGTCGACTTCTATGAATGGGGCGTACAGGGCCAGCATCCAAGCCATGATCTTGGGGTTGAGGAGCGCAATCGAGAAGCCCTGGGCGAATCCAGCCCTGTCGGAGGGCCCGTGAGAGTGGTCGGAATCGGGGCCCTGTCTCGGCCCGGCCATCGCGTGACGCAGGAAGGTAGTCCCCAACCACAGGAGTATCAGAACTCCTCCCACTCGGAGAAAGGTCTCGACATCCTCGTTGGCTGAAAGTGCGGTAGCTATCCCGAGAGCCGCTAGGAAGGCGTAGATGCCGAATCCGATGCCATGGCCTATCCCTGTGGCGATCCCTTGGCTACGGCCCCCTGACATGGTGTTCCTGAGTACCACAGCGAGAGATGGTCCGGGACTCATCGCCCCCAGCGTGAAAACCGTGGCTAGGGCGACCCATGCGCTAGGTTCCATGGCCTCACCGACTAGGCGCCTTCGTACATGGCCTCGATCTCGTCGGCCCAGTTCTCCCTGATCTGAATCCTACGGATCTTCAGAGTGGGTGTCAGCTCGCCGTGATCGACGCTGAGGTCCCTGGGCAGGATTGTGAACTTCTTCAGCTGCTCGGGATTCGAGAACTGCGCGTTCAGCCTGTCGACGTGCTCCTGTACCTCGGCGTAAATCTCGGGACTGTCAGTATACTCGCTCAGGTCGTGCCCGAACTCCTTCAGCTTCGCCAGCTGCTCTACGGGGTCCTTGGGAACCCTCGCCCCGTCCATTCCGTGCTTGTCTCTGAGGATCACGCTGACATCTAGGGTGAATAGGGCGCTGCAGTACTTCCTGTTGTCCCCGATTAGCATGCATTGGGAAACTAGCGGGATTGACTTCATCGTCTCCTCTATCACGAGTGGTGCGATGTTCTTACCAGCGGAGCTAACGTAGATCTCCTTGATTCGGCCGGTTACGCTGATGTATCCCTCTGAGTCCTCCCTCCCCAGATCTCCGGACTTGAGCCATCCGTCTTCGGTCATCGTCTCTGCTGTGGCCTCCGGGTTGTTGTAGTAGCCCTTCATGATGTGTCGGCCGCGGAATTGTATCTCACCGTCTCCCTTCTCATTGGGGTCTTGTATCCTAATCTCGCCTACGAAAGTCTTCCCGACGGTTCCTATCTTGTTGTTTCCGGTGAATCCGATCGTCGCGCCGGCCGTGGTCTCGGTCATCCCGTATCCCTCGAACAGTGGGATGCCCAACTTTTGGAAGAGATGCAGGATATCTGGATTGATTGGGGCCGCTCCAGTGATGGCGTACTTCAGATTGGAGAAGCCGATCTTCTGCTTGGCCTTCTTGCTCACTATCCCCTTGAGGATAGGCAGGCTCAGCCACTTTACCTTGCTGCCGAGGCCAGCGACCAAGTTCGAGTAGACCTTCTCATAGATACGAGGCACTCCGATGAATAGGGCCGGTTCCACCTCCTTGGCGTAGTCTATAGACTCCAGAGGGGAGTTGACGACTCGCATGTGCATCGCGTCCCTCACCCAGATGTGGTTGTCTGCTAGTTGCCCGAAGACGTGCGCGCACGGCAACCACGAGACGTATCCATCGCCCTGGTTGAACTTGGCTATGGCCGAGACTCCGGCGATCTCCGCCTCGAAGTTGTCGTGAGTTAGCTCTACTCCCTTCGGATTGCCAGTTGTCCCTGACGTGTAGATCAGCGATGCTGTGTCGTCGGGATTAATGCTAGAAAGCCTCTCCAAAACAGCTGAGTCCTCGACTTTCCTCCCCGCGGAGACAAAGTCGAGCCACGAAACTGCCTTCGGGTGATCTGGCATGTCGACGCCATCCATCACGACCACGTGCTCAACCTTGTCGAGAGATGGAAGTGCTTCGTGCAGCCTGTGAGTGCACATCTTGGATGTATCTCCATTGTCCATCGGGTTGTTCCCGACGAAAACAACCTTGGAGTCCGAGTTTCCTACTACCCACTCTACCTCCTCTGGTGAGCAAGTGTGGTAGACGCCGACTGCTGCCCCATTGCACATGTTGGCTGCGGAGTATGCGGCGTACCATTCCTTCCTGTTGAATGAGTAGATACTGAGCTTGTCGCCCTTCTCGAATCCATGCGCGATCAGTGCCTTCGAGAGGTCCATCACGTCGTCTAGAAACTCGGACCAAGTGGTGACGTCCCAGTTGCCATTTTCGTCCTTGGAAGAGACTGCGGCCTCGTCTGGGTAATTTTCCGCGTTATCGATCAGGTATTGGGGCGTGGTCTTCGCTGACATGGCTTTGGACACTACATCTGGAAACTTAACTGTTGTCTAGGTAATCAAGTGTTGCAAAAACAACCTTCAGGGTAGCACGGCGCTAACGTTTTCTCTCCAATCTTTCCCTCCGTTACGATTAGCCAGGGGTGATGCTGGGGACGGATGCCAGCATGTCATCACCCTGATGCCCATCTCTCCGAGTGCTAAGTTGGCCCTCTTCTCAGCATACTTGCCTATGCCGATAACCTGCTCGGCGCCCAATGCCATGACCACCTCCATGAGGTGCTGGTCGCACCTTTCTAGCAAGTCGCGAACGGCGGGTCCACTGACGTTGTTTGGGGTTACGTTCGTCCCTCTCGGCCCGTGAAGGATCATCAACGGGCAGTGGTTGACGATGAAGACATTCTGGAAAATCTGGTCGGCACCCCCGTACCTGTCCTGAAGAAGCCCCCAGAGTCTTGTTCCGGAAACCTCCTCCTTTGGATGGGCAAGGCCATTTACTGGTCTTTTTGGGTGAGAAATTGCCGGTTTACTGACATCGATGCCGGAAATACCCAGCAAGTCTCTGACGACTGAAGTTGCCGCGAAGGGGACTCCCATCTGACCCATTCCATGAGGTCCCGGATTCATCCCCATGAGGATGGTCTTGGCCCCTCTTCCCCCTGAAACACGGATGAATTCCTCATGGATATCCCAAGCGTACATCAGAGGATTGTATACGCAGTCTGCGACTCCCTCTGATTCCATTCTGCGAGCCAAGTCTTCCGCATCATCCCTCAAGCCTGCTGCTGCACGTGACAGTTCTGCGATTGGGTCCGACATCTATTGCTTCACATCCCCCAGCAGGGCGCCTGAAACATCTCTGAGTTCTTGTGGGGTGATTGGGAAAACCGTCTGTGGTGTCCCACCTGCACCCCATACCAGATCGTATTGCATTAGGTCCTCGTCCATCAGGACAGTTACAGGACTCATGTGCCCGAATGGAGGGACTCCTCCGATGGCATATCCAGTACTTCCAAGGACGTATTCGGGACTAGCCATTCCTGGTTTGAAGCCTAGAATTCGCTTCAGTTTCCTTTTCCTCTCGACCCTGTTGGAACCGGATGTAATCACAACTACCGCTCCATAGGGGCCTTCGAATACTATTGACTTGGCTATGTGTGCTACCTCGCACCCCAACTGATCCGCTGCGTCCTGAGATGTTCTTGTGCCCTCCACATACTTTCTCGGAGATGGGTGGAACCCTATTTTCTCACACTGCGAGAGCCACAGTTCGTGACCATCCATGGAATTCGCCCGAAGTAACACGACTTATGGGTTGGGGAGAGTTAAACTTGGGTTGGAAAGGCTAGATAGTGTAACTTTCATGACTCGGGGATTATCGGAGCAGCCATGGAATGGCCGTTCGGACCTTACGAGACGGTGATGGGGGCGATCCTCCTGATGACAATTCCACTACAGAGGCTGCTAACCAGGGATGAGCCGGGGATGAGGGTCCCACTAGCGGAGCTACTCGTGGAAATCAGAGAGAAGGGGTACAAGTGGCACATTTCGACCTTCGTGGTCATGTATGGGTTCAAGGCATTCATCGATCAGCACAATGAGGCAATCAAGCCTAGGGTTGGTGGTTTCACACACTATGTCCATGGGCTCGAGGGGGGATTTACACTTTGGGTTCAAGAGACATTTAGAAATGAGGTGCTGAGTGATGTTCTTTCCTTCCACTACCTATTCGTCTACCTATTCCTAATTTGGTTCAGTCCAATGTATTACATCCTCTGCAGGGACGAGGTTATGGCCGACAAGGCGGTTCTCAACTACTTCATTGCCTACGTTCTAGCGGTCCCCCTCTACCTATTCTTCAATGTTGAAGTGACTTCCTCATTCCTACCAGGGATGGATGCCTTGTTGTACCACAGATCTTGGAATCTATTCTTCTTCACCGAATCTGACCCACTGGACAACGGTTTTCCCAGCCTGCATATTGGAATCCCACTTGGACTGCTTGCAATCAACAGGCTCCATGTTAGGGATTTAGGGATAGAAATGAGGGAATGGCGCCATAGGGAGTTCGACCTCTTTGTGGCGGCTAATGTCCCAATCTACCTTTTCAGCATCCAGTACCTAGGCATCCATTGGATATCAGACGTAGTTCCAGGGGCGATACTTGCGATAATCTGTGCTCTTTTCGCGCATAGCATGCAACCAAAACTGAGGTCACTGAGGGAAAATGGGTTGTCTTCCCTACTCCCTGCTAAAAGGGTAGCATACACCTCGGCCGCATTCTCCTTGATAGGGGCATTGATCATTCTTGCAGTGGTTGTCGATGGCCCAGGGACTGATGAGGATACTCCGACAATGAGGGTCGGACCGGGGGATGTGAATCTAGATGTCATCGAGGTCCACAGCCTCTGGCATCCTGCGGAAGTAGGGATCAAGAACGTCGGTGATGAGGACGTGGATGTTCTCATAATCCACAGAGACTCGGTAGAGGAGCACGCCAATGGTGGCGTGATAGACTGGCAATCGCTTTCAGATGATGACGTTATCTCGTTGAAACCAGGTGATTCTCTGGACGAGCAGGTAGAAACTCCTTCGATTTATGACGGGCATTTCGTATTGGTCACCAACCAAGGAAATTCTGGTGTAGGAGAAGTGAGGATAACCATCGAGTACGTCGACGGCAGCCTACTGTGGTCTGCTATTATTTCCTCAATCCCTTCCTTCGCAATTACTGGGTTTGTCATAGGGAGGCTGTATTTCTCAGAGGACGAAGTGGGCGAAAAGATCGCCAATGAATAGTCCGGATACTGCTCCAAGACCTAGCCAAGTTCCGATTCTGAAAGGTGGGTAGTTGTGCCTCCAGACGTACATTGACTGGAAAATCCAGGAGAGTATCACTATGATGAACCAGACGAAAAGAAAAAGCTGTGGGATTAAGGCTAGGAGCATTGCGACATTCGCACCTAGGACCAACTCGATTCTGCCACCAGCTGGCTTAGGGGCGAAATACAACAACGGGCTAAGTATCATGAGACCCAAGAAAGGGGCTGGCAGGGTCCACCCCCATAGCCTCGGTATCCAATCGAAAATATGAGGCATGCAAGCGGCGAAAAAACCCACTAGGCTTGGGGCAACTACTGGCCAAAGGGGAGGGTCGTCCCACTTCATGTAGAGACGTGCCAATGACCCCCCATGAAGTCTACTGGACGGGCCGGAAGGTTTTCTTTGGATTTCACGACCTCGCAGCATCATGGCGAAGGGAGAGATTGTGCTTGGTTGTCTTGCACCGCACCCGCCGCATGTTGTGTATGCCGAGAATCCAGAACAGAACGAGGCTTTCTCAGAGGGGGGTTGGGAGACCCTCAGATGGGGATACAACAGGCTGGCGAGGAAATTGAAAACGATTGACTACGATGCAATGGTGATATTCACACCACATTGGCAGACATACATTGGAACCCATTTCCTTGGTCTGCCAGAATTCAAATCCAAGTCAGTAGATCCGGTTTTCCCGAATATCTTCCGATTCAACTACGACATTTCAGTCGATGTTGATTTGGCCGAGAAGATGTGCGAGGTCGCCGGGGAGTCAGGGATTATCACCAAGATGATGCGTAATCCGGACTTCAGGATCGACTACGGCACAATCACATCCTGCCACATGCTGAATCCAGAATGGGACAAGCCTCTCGTCACCATAAGCAGCAATAGGAACGCACACTACTACTCGCCGGAGGTGATGAACGAGCAAGCGGGTGCTTTGGGCAAAGCTTGCGCAAAGGCGATTGAGGATAGCGGGAAGAAGGTGGTTCTAATCAGTAGTCACAGCCTTTCTCATCGGCACTTCGTGACAGAGTCCCCATTACCGGAGGACATGAGCCGGGAGCACATATACAACCACAGCCAATACGTCTGGGACATGAAGCTCGTGGATATGATGAGAGGGGGCAAGATGAGGGAAGTAATCGACATCATGCCCGAGTACACGGAGCAGACAATCGCGGAGACCGAGGCCGGTGGCCTGACATGGATGATGTCTGCTATGGGTTATCCCGACTATCCTGCCGAGATTTACGGTTATCAGTCCGTGATTGGGACTGGAAATCTGATTGCCGCATGGGATCCAATGGAAGCCACGAGGGAGATCGTTCTCTGAGGTGTTTTTTTGACTGAGCCAGATATTCTATTCGGAGTCTACTGCCCACCTCATCCACAGCCTCTTCTCTCGCCGGAAGCAAGTGATGGCTATGGTAAGCTCAGAGATGCATACGAGACTTGCAGGAAAAGGATCGAAGATAGCGATGCAGACCTGATTCTAGTCTACTCCACGACGTGGCCGAGTATTATCGGGCATCAAATCCAGGCGCATCCCGAACCGGAGTGGGTTCACGTCGATGATGACTTCCACTTCCTAGGTAGTATGCCGTACAAGTTCAGGATGGACGTAGATTTCGCCCAGGCCTTCAGAGATGCTGCCGAGTCACGAGGGCTCCAATCCAGAACAGTGTCATACGATGGTTTTCCAATTGATACCGGTTCTGTGGTGGCCCTCAAGCTCCTTAATCCAGAAAACCGGATTCCCGCATGCATCGTTTCGAGTAACATGTATGCGAACAGGGCTGAGACTATCGTCCTAGGGAAGTCTGCTCGTGATGCGATTCAACAGCAGGGCAAGAAAGCAGTGGTCGTAGTAGTGTCGAGCCTCTCCAACCGGATGTTTACCGATCACATCGACCCTACTGAAGACAGGATACACTCCGCCAAGGACGACGAGTGGAATCGAAAGATCCTGGAGTTCTTCGAAGACGGTAGGTTGGAGGACCTTAGTCAGTTGTCGAGGGAAATTCACGGACAGATTCGGGTGCAGAAGGTTGTCGCGTACAAGCCGGCTTGGTGGATGTCTGCCACAATGGGGCAGCACAACAACTACACTGGCGAGGTCCTAGCCTACGAGGCCCTTCATGGCTCAGGAGGAGCCGTTGTGATGCTGACACCATCATCCGAAACAGTGGGAGACAAGGAGTTCGACGAGGACGATGTTGAGCATTACCATGGAGACCGTGGGGTCTTAGACAAGGGGGCCCTATGATGTCAGGCGAAGATGAAATGACGCCCGAAGAGAAGAGGGCTAGCATAGTTGAAGAAATCATATCCGCACCGACGGAAGCTGTTGAGAAGATATACGACGAGATGGGTGGTTCATTGGCCAAGTCCGCAGGACGTGCATTAGGAGCAGCAGCAGGGGTGGCTGTCGGAGGACCAGTTGGAGGAGTAGTAGGCGCTGTAGTAGGTAGCAAGGCAGTTGGAAAGTTGACCAGTGAAGACGGCCCCTTCATAGCAGAGGGTGGACCCTCTGCAGTAGGGGCTTATCCGCACCTGCAAAGAGTCGGAGATCTGATCTTCATCAGCGGGATGGGGCCACGTCAGCCCGGGACGAATGAGATACCGGGCGGCCCAATTAAGGACGATTCCGGAAATCCGCTAGATTACGACATCAAGGCGCAGACCCACGCAGTGATCGACAACGTACGAGTCATTCTCGAGGAATACGGCTCAGGACTAGAGAGCGTGGTGGACGTCCTGGTCTTCCTTACCGACATGGAGCGTGACTTCAGTGGTTACAACGAGGTGTATGCCGAGTACTTCTCGGAAACCCTACCGGCAAGGACCACGGTGGCAGTGGATGCGTTGCCGACTTCGATTGCGATAGAGCTGAAGGTCGTCGCGAAGGCGTGATCAGGGGCCTTGGCCCTCTATGTCTTCTGGAGAGCACCAATCTGGTGATGAAATCGGATTGCACCTGCTGGGCGTTCCTTCGGGTATTTCGACCCAGTATTCCAAACCGTCAACCTGTGCTGGGTAATCGGTGGAAATGCTGTGAGCCCCTGCTGAAAGAGCGGCGTCACGCCTGGTGGTGTCGTTATTGTCAGCCTCCTCTCCTCCGCTGTCAGCCCTAGTCCTTACGATGTACCCCTCGTTGACCAGACGCGTAATCTCATCCCCACTCCCTAGAGGGTCAGAGAGGGAGAAGATGGCGGCCTCGTCGCTGATCTCATCGGATAGAGTGAACATGCGAGCGCCGACTAGCCCTGGGTGATTCTGCACATACAGGTCCCTGGACTCCCCGCGGGCCAGTAGTACGAAGATTGCCTTTCCCCTGCTATCCTCCAGAAGTGGCCAGCCGTCAGTGGTTATCGCATCCTTCAGAGATGCACTTCCCCCCCTGACGTCATCGGGGGTAATCGTCTTGTTCAATGGCCAGAACTGGGCTATCTCCTGTTCGATGTCTTCCAATAGCCCCGATAGTTCCAGCGTGGTTGTCACTTCGGCTGCTTGCTCGGGCCAGTCCTTGGGCTCGACCCAGATGAACATCGGATGGTGCAGGGGGTTCTCGTTAGACCAACTCAGTAGGGTTGAGAGGCAACTCTCGAAAGTTGGGCAGGTGGTCCCGGAGTCGTACTGGTTGTGATAGACTCTGAGTCCTTCCCTAATATCCCACCAGACATCAATCTCGAACTGCCTGACTCCTTGCTGGGAGGCCTGGAAATCAAGTGTTTGGTGTGTGTAAGCGTACTCCCTGGTAGGAGAGATTAGTGGCTCTACGTGATACGAGTTGTGAGTCCCCTTCATCTGAATATGATTAATCCTTAGTGGGTCGTTCTCGGATTCGGCATCTGCTGGAACAGCATCGGATCCTAGCCCGAAGCAACCTGTTAACGATGACATGGCCATCAAGGCCACGACCAACAGTGGCTGCTTCCTCATCCTGGATGGATTATTGGAGAAGGAGATAATCATTCTGAATGAGTTAGTGTTGATGGCCACCGGGACCATGTACGTGCCCATGAGCCAGTTCCTCATCGGAGGCAGCCCTGACATCCACTACCTCCACCTCGAAGCGTAGTGTCTTGCCAGCCATCTGGTGGTTGAAGTCCGCCGAAACTACTTCTCCATCAATCTCAGTTATCGTGAACTGGATGGGGCCTTGATCGCTGTGCGCACCGACAACCATGCCGACTTCCAGCTCCATCCCATCTGGGAACTGGCTCCTCTCGATCTTCTGTATGGCACTGTCGTCTCTCTCTCCATAGGCCCTGTCTGGAGTCAGTGTGAACTCTCTTTTCTCGCCCACCTTGGCTCCAAGTATCTCCTGCTCGAATCCGGGGATCATCTGCCTATGCCCGACCATGAAAACCAACGGGTCCTTGCCCTCGCTGCTATCGAACTGCACGCCATCCACGAATGTCCCGGTATAATGCACCGTTGCTACAGAGTCCTGCTCTACTGTGTCACTCATGACCTAGGCCCGAGGGAGCAGTATCTAACCTGTTGGGTAGGATAACCTTCAACTGGGTAGTGTTAGGCCGACAAATATGGGGAACTACGGTCCAAAGGACCTGTTAGGAATCGCACTGACCCCCACTGAGGCTGTCTCCGACGACCTTGAGAGGAAATTGGGGCTATTCTCTGTGATAATCATCTCCCTATCGGCAATGATTGGATCTGGCTTGTTCGTACTGCCTGCTCTTGCCATGCTGGAGATGGGAGGGGGGACTAATCCGGTTGGCGGAGTTTGGTTGGCATATCTGGTTGCAGCCTTTTTGGTCATTCCAGGTGCAGTCTCAAAATCAGAGCTCTCCACGGCGATGCCCTCTTCGGGCGGATCTTACGTATACGTAGAGAAGACTTTCGGACCCCTTATCGGCACCATAGCCGGCCTGGGACTATGGGCCAACTTCATGCTGAAATCTGCCTTCGCATTGATTGGATTCAAGGCTTATCTGTGGGTTATTGAGGATATTATCGGAGTAGACATAAACATCGAGACGGCTGCTATTTTCCTCCTTCTAATAATTGTAATAATCAACATCCTTGGAGTCAAGAGGATAAAGAAGATTCAGACTCCAATCGTGATGTTTTCGGCCTTTTACTTGCTCTCCGTATGTGCTTATGCTGTTCTCACTCAAGACCTCGATTGGGGCAGAGTTTCGTCTAAGGATTCATTCGGGAGTTGGGAAGATGTCGCGGCGACCTCTGCATTCGTATTCGTCTCATATGCAGGCGTGACTAAGATTGCAGCTGTGGGGGGGGAGATAAAGAATCCAGGAAGGAACATGCCATATGGAATTCTGCTCTCCTTACTAATCAGTTGTCTGCTCTACGTTTCTGTGACCATGGTCATGGCAGCGGCAGTTGAGCCAAGCGAGTACATGCATGCCGAGCATGGGGCTAGCGAAGATCCCATTTACATCTTCGCGGAGACTGTTGGAGGAGAGACTGTCGGGATAATTGCTGCAATTCTGGCAGTCATTACGATGACTTCAATGGCGCTAGCAGGAATACTCGCATCTTCGCGATTCCCCTTCGCGATGGCGAGAGACAATCTTCTTCCGGGATTCCTGGAGAATGTCCATGCAAAGTATGGGACCCCTCATTGGGCAATAATCGGCACTGGAATTGCAATGGGCCTGGCAATCACATTCCTCCCTGTACATGACGTAGCGGAACTAGCATCAGGATTCAAGATAATGATCTTCATGCTGATAAATGCCTGTGTAATTGTCCTCCGGAATTCGTCCGATTCTCATGCTTGGTATGATCCTGAATGGAAGACCCCAAGAGGGCTATACCCACTAGTTCAGTTGTTTGGAATCTTCGGAGGTGCTGCCCTTCTGTACTTCATGGGGACAAAATCCCTAATCGGAGCAGGAGTGGCAATTATCCTTGGAATCATAATTTTCAACAGTTACGGGAAGGGAAGGGTACAGTCTGTGATAACCCCCTGGGAGACGACGAAGAAAATGCTCACTGACCCTAGAGAAGTCGAGAAGCGGAGGGTTTTCGCCGCATTCTATGCCGCCGATACAGAAGGAACTGGGGAGTTGAACCTTGAGGGATTCATTATTGCATTGAAGGCCCTGGGGTACATAGTCGGAGGAGGGCCAAATATTCCAGATGACGCGATAGTGGTTCCTTCTGCCAGTAAGACTAGGCCAGACCGGTTAATTCGCGACATATTCCATGAGGGGGATGCGGATGAAGATGGATTGATCGACATCGAGGAGTTCCTTTCTGTGGCTGAAGAAATCGAACCAGAGGGATGAATCTCTGGGCGTGTGATTGAAGTCTCCAACCGTACTGGGAGTGTCCCGGGTGAGCTGTTGGTATCCAGTAGAGCGAAGAAAGTGACGACACACGTCCTTCAAGAAATGAAGCGAACTGGTGAGAAGATTGCTATGCTCACCGCTTATGACTACTCTCTGGCTAGGCTGGTTGACGGTGCGGGAGTAGACGTCATCCTTGTAGGGGATTCCGCCTCGAACGTGATGGCGGGAAACGACACTACAGTGCCAATAACCCTCGATCACATGATCTATCATGCACAGTGCGTGGTGAATGCGGTAGACAGGGCACTCGTGGTGGTGGACATGCCTTTCGGCAGCTACCAGGGGGATTCCAAGCTGGCTTTGAAAAGTGCGATCAGGATCATGAAAGAATCGGGAGGCCATGCAGTAAAGATTGAGGGCGGCAAGGAGATCGTCGACTCGATCAAGAGGATCCTGACTGCAGGCATACCAGTCATGGGCCATCTTGGCCTCACCCCTCAGTCAATATACAAATTCGGAACATACTCAGTTCGGGCCAAGGAGGAAGCGGAGGCAGAAAAGCTCCTGGAGGATGCGATGGCACTCCAAGATGCTGGTTGCTTCTCCATTGTCTTCGAGAAGATTCCAGCCGATCTGGCCAAGAGGGTGAGTGATTCGCTAGAAATTCCCACCATAGGAATAGGGGCTGGCGCGGATTGCGATGGACAAGTCCTGGTACTGCATGACATGCTTGGAATTACCAAGGACTTCTCCCCTAGGTTTCTACGACGCTACGCTGATTTGGGAGAGACCGTGGATGGAGCGGTAAGAGGCTATATCGAGGATGTAAGGAAGGGAGAGTTCCCCTCGGAAGAAGAGAGTTACTGATTCGGAGGAGAAATGTCCCCCCAACCTTCAAGGACGCCCGCCAACGGGTAGGGTAAGGTCATCATGAGCGAATTGTGGGTTGAGAGGCACAGGCCTCGTTCTGTAAGTGAAATGAAGGGGCAGAAGGCGGTGGTTGACAGGCTGAAGGCCTACTCCGAGTCTCGTACATTCCCACATCTAATGTTCGCTGGCCCGCCGGGAACTGGCAAGACTACAGCGGCTCTGGCTCTTACCAGAGACGTATTTGGTGAGAGCTTCAGAAGCAACCTCCTGGAGATGAATGCCAGTGATGAGCGGAAACTCGAGTCGATCAGGACCAAGGTCAAGCAGTTTGCTCGAACTGCCCCTATGCCTGGGACCAGTTTCAAGGTCATATTCCTGGATGAGGCAGATGCTCTGACTCCCGATGCCCAAGGGGCTCTACGAAGGATAATGGAGCAATTTGCCGAGACATGCAGGTTCATCCTGTCTTGCAACTACTCATCCAAGATAGTCGAGGCGATTCAATCCCGGTGCGCAGTTTTCAGGTTCAGGCCACTGAACGCAGAGAAGGTTTTGGAGAAGGTTATCGAGGTTGCCAGCAGCGAAGGAGTGAATCTCGAGCAGGAAGCAGCGCAGGCAATAGCTAACGTCAGCTTGGGCGATCTCAGGAAGGCAATCACCTCCCTGCAAGTTGCCGCATCGCTCGATTCACACGTGACCAGGGATCTAGTCTACGAAACAACTGCAACGGCACCTCCCGAGGAGCTACATGGTTTCTTCTTAGCCTGCAAGGAGGATGGTTTCCAACCAGCCAGGAGGAGGATGAGGGGTATTCTGGATCGGTTCGGACTAGCGGGTACGGACCTTGTCAACCAGCTCCATCGAGAACTGGGCGGGGTGACGTTCCTGGACGAGAAGCAAAAACTAGATGTCACCGAGGCAATGGCTGAATGCGACTTCAGAATGGTAGAGGGAGGGGGAGAGTCCCTTCAACTCGATGCTATGGCTGCTAGGATATGCGGACTGATAGGGAACTAGGAAGAAGACTGGAGTATCACGAGGGAGTACTCCCTCTCCCAAACATTGTCGCCGTCCTTCCATGGCACCATATCGCTCTCCTCAACGAGTGTGATTTGGACTACATACTCACCTGGCCCACATCCATCTGGGCACAGGTCCCATGCCATGGACACATCTTCCGAATGAGGTGCTACCTTGGGCCCGGAGTAATCGCCGGTTAGCGTATTCTTTCTCAGACCCCTTGCCCAGTCGTTGGGGTCGACGGATTCGAAAGTGTCGGAAGGGCCTGAGGTCGCAATCTCGGAAACCAATCCATTAACACTGACTATCGGATCCATCTGGCCAACCTTTTGAATAGTTAGATTCATCGTAGAGTTACGCGCGTCTACGTTGTCCCTGACTGCCAGTCCTAGAATAACCGGAATTGAGTCCTGTGAGATCCTAATCTCGTACACCCTACCATCTAGATCTGAGTCGGAAATTCCCTCGCTGCTGGATATGTCGATTGCTCCGGCGAGGTGAGGTGCTGCAATGTCGGCGATTGGCGGATTGACCAGAGCAAAGGACAGTGCGAGCCAAGTGAACAAGTATAGGAAAGAGGCTCTGACCCAGTTTCCGGTACTAAATAGTTCGAAGAACCTAGCTGGGACAACTAACTGATGTAGGGGACGAATTAGCGCAATCGTCAGTAGTGGAAGAAGCCACAGAATCTGCTGTGGGCTATCCATTCCTGGCATCATGTAGAACCTCATCAACAAAGCAACGGAGAGGCCGAAGAAGATTACTAGCCACATGGAAATTGCATCTGCCTTCTCTTTCTCGGCGTGAGCGGATGGGTCGAATGGCTCCAGAGAGGTAGACTTCTTGTCCCCTCCCTTCGAACCGCCTCCCTTCCTACCGGAATAGGCGCTGGCCCTTAGGGCGGTATCGACATCGACCATGGTTGGTTCTGGCGAGAGAGGACGACACATCAACCCTGCGTGTGAGTGGAAATGTTGTGTTACATTACTGGCAATGCTCAAATGGGCTCTTCGCCCGCCTGATGATATGCCGGGGTGGCGTAGTTGGTAGCGCGTCGGACTCATAGGGAACAGTTAGCGGAGATTTCTCTGCTGACGCGAACGATGAGCGCATCATGCCTAGCCGAAAATGTCTGAGACATCCGAAGGTCGCGGGTTCAAGTCCCGCTCCCGGCACCAAAACCTGATACAAGCGAGCCTTTGATGGACCGAGGCTCTCTGCCCGCAATCATGGAGGATTGGCCAAAGCCCGGAACTCCCGTCAAACTGGTGGTGAAGACGTGGGCTGGAAAGGCAGAGCATACCGGAATCGCCCTGCCCAGTTCAGGGAACAAGTTGATCACGATGAAGTTGCAGAATGGCTACAACGTTTCATTCCCAGAATCATATGTCGATTCGTTCGAGGTACTCGACGAGA
>CAXEIX010000010.1:0-16818 GCA_963996605.1 uncultured Candidatus Poseidoniales archaeon
CCCAGAGCGCTCTCCAGGGCTTTCAGATCATTGATGCTGAGGACCGACTGGATGGTGGATATTGCACCATGATCGAGCCCCAACTCTGACAACTGCGATTCTATCACGTCTACTGGAAGTTTGTCCATCTTGTCTATCACGATGCAAGTCTTGGAGAAGCCATCGCCCGAGATTCCTAGCGATCCTAGGACCTCCTCCAAGACCTTCCTGCTGCTTACCCTGATCACCAAGTCATCAGAGGATAGGCCCACGCTGCGGAAGAAGTGGACTAGAACGGAGATTAGCTCTGCATCTGCCTCTACCCCATCTGCCCCCCAGATATCGACGTTCCACTGGTAGTGCTCTCGGCCACGACCCCTCTGGGTCCTCTCGTATCGCCAGCATTGGGGGATTGAGTACCACTTGATCGGGAGGGCTAGAGCACCTGATTTGGCCATTACCATGCGTGCTAGGGTAGGTGTCATCTCGGGCCTGAGAGCGACTTTGCGGCCTCCCTTGTCCTCGAAGTTGTACAGTTGCTGGGTGATCTCCTCCCCTGACTTCCTGGTGTAGAGGTCCTCGGTCTCCAATACTGGCGCATCGTACTCCTCGAACCCGTGGGAAAGAGCAGCGCTGTGGAACCTCTCGAACAGCCAATTCCGCACTCGCATGTCTTCCGGGTAGAAGTCACGGGTGCCTCGAACGCCCTTCGTCACGACACCGCCATGAACGGGGTCACTTCAAGCCCTACGTCGTTCACGGAATGCATCCAGCCTTTCTTTGCGTGTCACCCTGCCATCCGCGAGTGGGAATGCGTAGTACCTTAGTGCGAGGAAGGTGAGGAAGCCGAATGCAAAGGTGTTGACCACCCAGGAAACGATCTGGCTGATTCCGATTATCTCGAACATGATGTGGAAGGTCGCCGTTGAAACGGCCCAAAGCACGCCGTAAACGGTCATGAGCTTCTTGAAGCTAGATCGGATCTCTGAGTCCGACTCGAAGGTGATCCACCTGTGGAGGGCGTAGGCCTGGACTGAGCTGATCAGGAATGACACTGCCCATGCTACTGTCTCTACATACGGAGTCCAAGTGTTGTAGTTGTTGAATAGCAGATATAGCGCGGCGAAAACTGCCACGTTGAAGCAGCCCACGACGCAGTACATTGCATACTCCCTGAGCATCTTGCCAAAGGGGTAGTCATCACTCACCAGCATCATTCACCCCTCGTCCAGTCCGAGAGCGTGTGAGCGATATGAACAGGTACGTCGTCGGCTAGAAGGCCTGGGCCCTTTTCCTCGGCTGCTCTGGAGCCGGCCTCCCTGAGTATGGCGCAAGCTAGCCGGGCTGCGGACCAAGGGGACATGCCCTGAGCGAGTAGACCCCCGATTGTCCCTGCTAGTAGGTCTCCGGTTCCACTGACTGCCATCCTTGGATGACCCCCCGAAGCGAAGCAATGCCTGCCTAGGGGGCCGAACAACTCGTCCTCATGGCCTGTGATAACTATCGCAGATTCCTCTCCGATGCAATTCCCGAGGGCTTCAATTGGTGATTTTCCGGATAGCCACCTCTCGGCTTCGTTCGAATGCGGTGTTGCTACTCCAATTAGGCCGGGTGGCCACTCTCCCTTGGGGAGTGCTGAAATCGCATCTGCATCGATTACGAGTGGTATTGACTTGCTGGCTGAGATGGATAGAACCTTCCTGACGGCTTCCATGCTATCCTCCTCCCTCCCGATACCTGGGCCTATCACGATCGCATCCGGAGACCTGCCTGAGTCGATGAATGAAGACAATGATCTCACTGACTCTGGAGTCAGGAATTCACTGTCGGGGAGGACCTCTGGAATCAGGCTAGGTGGCCATTTCGTCCTGCTCGATGCTTGTTCTGGCATGGCAACGTGGACAAGGTCGCACCCGCTTCTCGCAGCTGCCATCCCCGATAGGATGGGGGCGCCATGGTACGGCCCCCCTCCCACCACCAGCAACCTGCCCCTGTCGCCCTTGCTGGCTTCCGAATACATTGGCGGGTACCTGTTAGCGTCTCCGACCCCGCAGTTACTGACTTCGGCCGGCCATGGGAGGTCCGAGACCACTATTTCCCCACACCCCGATTCAGACATCCCCATCTTTGGGGAGTGGAATGTGACCGTACGAATCGGTTGCAGGGAGTCCGGCCCACCCAAACCGGTTGGGATGTCACAGGAAATCACCGGCAATCCTGTAGAAGTGGCCCAGTTGGTGACCTCGATGATGGGTGGCCTCAGTTCTGTTCCCTCTGCTGGCCCGCCTGCTCCGAGGAGGCAGTCGACGATCAGAGTCCAATCCCCCTCTGGGATCTCCGGCCAGACGTGGATCGGCAATTCCTTGGCCGCCATTTCCCTGGCACGAGACGAAATCGTCGTTTTCGATGACTCGTGACTTGACAGGACGGAGACCCTGGTTCCGGCGAGGGAGGCTGAGCATGCGGCTACGAAACCGTCGCCCCCGTTGTTTCCCGGCCCGCACAGGAAGAGGACATCTCCTTCGCCGGAGTTCTTCGCGACCTCGTCAGCCAGCGCCTCGCCTGCGGCTTTCATGAGCTCGTATTCGTCGAAGCCGAGACTGGCTGAGTTTGCGTCGAAAACCGCGACCTCGTCCCAGTGCATCGCCCAGCGGGCTCCCTCACCGGCTCCATTCATCTTCCAGCCTCAAGCCAGACCCAGTTCCTCTTTTACGTGGTCTGGAAGCTCGTCTCCAACTTGGAAGATGTGTGGGTCGGACCCTCCCGGGAGCATGTCGATTGGGGCTTCCGCCCCCTCAGGGACGTTCCTGAACAGAGGCCTAGAGATCAGTACCTTGTTGAATCCGACGAACAGGGAGGCGGTTACTCCCCAGAAGAGGAGGATTATCGAGATTCCATGGGGGTTCGACGGGTTCCAGGGGTCGTCGACGTTGGCGAGGAGGTCGGCGAAGTATGAGAGCATCAGGACGGAGAACATCAATGGGAATCCTAGGTAGATGATGTAGTCCCACCAGCGTCCTATCCACCAGTCGTTGTCTCCGGTGTTGATGTAATCGTCACGGAAGGCGGATACTCCATGGTCCAGGTAGTCCCTGAAGCTGAATCCGTCTATCCCGTTGTCGCTCTGCCATGCCTTGTACCTGGACCAACCGTACTTCCAGATGGTGTATGCCATGAACAGGCCGCTGAACATCAGGCCGTATCCCCAGATGTGGTCTTGCACCTCTAGGAACTGGGGGAAGGCTACTCCCGTTGAGGGGTCGATCTTGATCCACAGTATCGCACTGGGTATTCCGAACAGGAAGATGGCGAGGCCCGTTAGGGCAACTGACCTTGAGCGGTCGAAACCGTGATCGACGAAGTTCCTGACACAGAGCTCGACGGTTGAAATCATGGATGTCAGGGCAGCGAAAGATAGCGCCAGGAAGAAGATCGCGACCATTGCCAGTTGCACGACCGGGCCACCGGGGGCCTGGGCGAAGACCTCGGGAAGAACCAGGAAGGTGATCGCCGAGCTCCCTCCGCTGACAGCACCCAACGGGTCAGAAGAGACCGAGAATACTGCCATCATTACCGTGAGTCCGGCGATGATGCTGATGCTATTGTTCGCCAGACACATGGTGGCTGCGTTGAGGGTTGTGTCCTCGTCCTTCCTCATGTAAACGGAGTACGTGATTGCCATTCCCATTCCTGCGGAGCATGACCAAGCAGACTGAGAGAGTCCGTTAATCCAAGTCTCGGGCTGGACCAGGTACTCTGGCTGGATGCTGAACATGTAGATGAATCCATCAAGGGTCCCGTCCTTGACGTCCATTACGAAGGAGAGGAACAGGGCTGTGAAGAGAAGGACGAAGAGAGAGATCATCAGGGTCACGTTTGCCTTCTCAATCGCCTTTGCACCACCCCAAATAGCTGCCAAGGTGATCATTACCGTAATCATCTGGAAGAAGATGACCTGCTCGGGGGACTGTAGGAATGTGTTCCAGACCTCGATCGTATCCACTTCTTGCGAGAGTCCTCCTCTGATGGCGATTTGGAAGTAGTTCAGGCACCATCCCGTGACCACAGCGTAGTAGAACCCTATTGCGCAGTTTATCCATGCGGTCCAGAGTCCCATCCATGCGAACCTTCGTCCAGCGAATATCCGGAAGGTCCCAACGGTGCCTACCCTGCTTCTCTTACCCAATGCGAACTCGGCGATTATCAGGGGGACGGACCAGAGGAACAGGAAAATCAACCATGGAACGAGGAAAGAGCCTCCTCCATTGGCCCCCACCATCCGCGGGAACCTCCAGATGTTTCCAGTTCCGATGGCAGCCCCTATGGTGGCGAAGATAAGTCCCAACCTGCCACTGAACTGATCACTTGACTTTTCTGTCTGCGAATCCAAAATATCCCCTCACTCGACCTTTTCGGATTCGATTACGACGGAGCTAGGAATTTCTTCTGGGGGCATTCCAAGAATGCTATCTTCCTCTGAGAACATCTCCCTGAGTGTGAAACCAAGTCCGCCCCAGACGAATGTGGCGATGACAAGGAACATCAGGATGCTGAGTATCGCATCTCCGAAATCTGCCCTGTATGGAATTGCCAATTCGTAGTAGTTCCCACCATCTTCCACGGTTGGGTACGTGAAGGGGAAGGCTCCATTGGTGGTTCCAAGCATAGCCTTGTACTGGATCTTCCCTACCGAGGTATCTGGAAGTGGGACGAGGCCAACCAATTGACTTCCGTTAGATCCGTCCAGTAGAGTGCACTGCTCAGAAGTCTCGCTAAAGCCGGACATCTCCCAAGGGACCTCGATCCAGTCAGTCGGGCCGAAGTCGTTCTGTTGCCTGGTGGGTTCCACGAAGCGCCACATCAGGTGCGACCTTGACACATCTGGGGTGAAGGGGAACGTTGGGTCCAAGCACAGTCCGACAGGAATGTCCCCTTTGGAAGGTACGTCCACATCCAAAGGTTCCTGCAACCACTGTGTGGCAGTTGTGTTCTGAATTCCCACTATTGCCCTGTATTGTGGGTCATCTGCCATCTCGACCATGTAGAATGGGACTCCCAGGTTTCTGACTGAGATGTGGGCGATGTCCTCTGGCAGTTCATGGAATGCGTTCCCGATTTCCATCGTATAGCAGTACGAGTTATGAACGCCGTAATGCCAGTCGCAGAAGTCGCCAGTAGTGGGATATAGGTCGGATGACTGCATTGCGGCGTAATCAGTCATCTGCCCCATCATCTGTCCATGGTAGACAAGGTACTCATCATCCGGCGTGTAGCAGTCCGTGCAGTGCCCCCACGGCCAGAGTACTAGCTCGGAGTAGGAGTGCCAGGTCAAAGTCGACTTGAACTCAGAGGCTCCATCCTCGTCGTCGTCGTTCATCTCTGTCATATCCTGAATGAATTTGGTCTCTGGCTCACTGTTTCCACCCCACCAATCCTCGTCGACAAGCCCATCCGCATCGTCGTCTTTACCATCCACGTGATCCTCATTTAGCCGACCGTCCCCGTCCTGGTCGACGGTGTCAGCAGGGCCGTTGTACACGTCGTTGTTTGGCCCGCCAGCATAACAGAACCCCGGGAAGAGGGGGCCGGTGGCTCCGAGAGGTGCGCCCCACTCGAACTGGTAGTTTCTGTTTAGGTCGACTCCATCACAGCTTGAATCCACGGATTCGTCTACATCTGGAATTGGCGTTACGCCAGTGTGGGTGTTATCACGTAGATTCTTCCTCCAACCGCTCCGATAGCAGTTCTCCCAGGCTGTCTCCCCGCAGTACTCCTCTCGATCGTACCTGTGTCCGTCTACGTTGAGCATGGGGATGAGGTATATCTCCCTGGTATTGACCATGTCAGTGATGAACTGCTCGCTGAAGTCCTCGTCCACACCGAGGTCGCCCGGACCGCAGGGGTTTCCGTCCCCGTTGCTATCCTGGAAGGATGCGTTTAGTCTCAGGCAGTCCCCATCGTTGTCGATGCCGTCCCATCCATCCTCATCGATTAGGCCATCCCCATCGTTGTCTATTCCTGCCTTTCCGTAGTAGTATGCCAGTGTTTCCAGGAAGAACATAGGTACCTGAACTGACATCCACTCTCTGGCGTGATGATTGCCCACCAGCATTACGTCCGGACGTTCTGCGTAGTTTCCATCGTCTCCGACAAAATCATTGTACTCTCCTCCACGGACGCCGGCTGTGATTTTCATCCATGGGCTGGGATGGTTGTAGTACCAGCCCTGGTAGTCGGTCGAGCTGGTGAACTGCCCCCTGGCGTTCATCCCCCCTAGGAGTCCCTCGTGGAACTGTAGGAAGTCCGGGTAGTAGGCCGCCAGGGTCTGCATCCTCTGTTTCATCGAGAAGTAATCGTGATACTCCCTGAACTGAAGTTGTTCGGAGTCTCCATGCGGCCCCCATGGGAAAATCTGATTCACATATTCGTTAGACCAGATTTCTTCTGGGGATGTCCCCGTTTCTGGCTCCTGTGCTTCTGTAACTGGGGCAAGTGCAACGGGAGAGAGCATGCTTAGGAGGAACGGAAGGAGCATGGCTGCTACTGGTGCACCGGGATTAGAAGTCGCCTTTCTCCCCGAAACGTAAGCGTCCTGACTAGCCATGCTATTTTTTGCGGGGAAACCCTAGGTATTGAATCGTACGCACAATGGTCCAAAGGACCGGGATTACTTTTTGGGGGGGACCTCTTCGGAAAAAGCATGACTATTGGGTCTGATATTGCTGAGATTTTGAATGGGGAAGAGTTGTTTTTGGGCTTCTCAACACTTGGGGTCGGTTTCCTTGCCATCCTAATCGGGGCTTCCATTTCTGCCGGATTGATCTCCAGAAGAGTTCTCTTCCCTCGAATAATGGACATTCTCTCCAAAACTGAGAGGATTGATGGGAAGACGCTATTCGCACCGAGATCACTTGGTTGGATGGTTGGTTTGCTGGCAATGTGGCAGTCTGTAGAATGGATACTGGAGAATGTAAGCGCAGCAGAGGGAGAGTACATCTGGGATAATGCATTGATGCAGGACGTCGGACAGGTATGCAGAGCCGGTTTCGTTATCCTCATGCTCATTGCAGCATACAGACTGGTCGACTACTTGGATGCGTTCATCGTTGTGGAGGGGGACAATATGGCAGCAAGGAGGTCCCTTGCGAGTGTTGCTGAGGCCATAGGAAGGCTGGCAGTGGTAATCGTTGGAGTCTTCGTTTTGGCGGGCCTAGTGGGATTGAATCTCAACGGCATGATCGCAGGTCTGGGAATTACGGGCCTTGCACTAGCACTTGCCGCGAAGGACTCCGTGGCAAACATATTCGGAGCGATTTCGATAATCATCGATCAACCTTTCAATGTAGGAGACTGGATAATTGTAGAGGGAGTTGAGGGCGAGGTGATCACTATTGGGCTTAGGACTACAATGATCAGGACCGGCAACGACACTATTGTCACGATTCCAAATTCAAACATCACCAACTCACCCGTGGAGAACTTCACCATGAGGAGGTTCAGGAGGATTAGGCCTTCGTTTGAATTCGAGGAGGACAGCGAACAGAGCTCTCTGAAGAAGTTCTGCGATTCTCTGTGTGAGCAGGTTCTTGCCGATCCTAGGGCAACCAAGCATGGTGATTCCTGGGTAAAAATCACAAACAGCCTACCTCCGAAGATTACTGTCTCGTGTAATTTCTACTGCGAGTCGAGTTCGAATGTCCAGAGGGAGTTCACCGAGGATATTCTGCTAATGGGCAGGGCTAGGGGACTGGATTGTGAGTTGAGTTTCCATGAGCCTAGGCGCAGAGCCAAACTCTAGGTGTTTGTATTGGCAGATCTAATCCTAATCCGCCACGGGCAATCTGTTTGGAATGCTGAGAACAGGTTCACCGGGTGGACTGATGTTGATCTATCTGACAGGGGCGTGAAGGAGGCCGAGGAAGCTGGCATTGAGCTAAGGGATCAGGTGATTGACGTCATCCACACAAGTGATCTGATTCGCGCGAAGAGAACTGCTGAAATTGTCATTCTTGCTAATGTCTGCTCTAAAGATACGGTGACTAAGTCGGACTGGAGATTGAACGAGAGGAACTACGGGTCTCTACAAGGATTGAACAAGGCAGAGACTGCTGAGAAGCATGGTGCAGAACAGGTCAGGATTTGGCGCAGGTCATTCGATGTGGCACCTCCCGAGGGAGAGAGCCTAGAGATGACCGCGAAGAGGACGATTCCATACTTCGAAGAAGAAATTCGTCCCGACCTAGAGTCGGGAATGAGTGTCCTAGTTTCTGCACATGGTAACTCTCTAAGGTCAATTGTAATGCATATCGAAGGGATCTCACCAAACGATATAGTATCATTCGAGATTCAGACTGGAGTACCTAGATACTACGATTACTCTGATGGGAAACTCAGCCTAGTAGATTGAACGGAATCTCTGGTGACGGAGACATCCTACGATACGTGAGCATCAGAGTAGCACTGGCGATTATGAAAAGTGACGGCATTACGATTTCCTGTGAAGAGGGTGGGAAAGTTCGGTAAATTGAGGTGATTCCGAAGAACCCTGCCATTATTGACAATGCACCGATGGTTCTGTTGTTGAACATCTTCTTCTGAAAACTAGGGACATGCGCGATTAGGCCAACCGCGGGCTCAGGGGCTCCCGATTGATGGGACGTGGCCTCAATTACGTCCAGTAGGCACTGCTCGTACTCCCAGATGGCAAGGCCCCCTCGATGAGAATAAAGCACATTATCTGAAGCCCACTTTCTAGGGGCAGTTTCTCTCCAACCCTCTATCAGCGAGAGCCTAAGTCCGACGATATCAAAATCCGTTCCTGAGGCATAGTGGAGCCTTGATAGATCATGAATTAACGAAGCTAGGTCCCGAATCGCTGGGAATCCGCAATTCGGAGGATGCAAGGCATCTGATAGCCGTGGTCTGCTTATTCTGACGGATCCGGTTCTGAAGTCTTCTAGCCTGACGTCACCTATGCAGGTCATGCATTCTGAGTCACTTGAGTATGGCGCTCTCCAAATGGAATGAGCATTGAGGGCCTCCTCCAATTCGGAAACCCTAGAATTCCACCTATTCGGGTCTGCAGGGGTGACTCGGGTTCCCTCTACGTGCGAATGCACTGATCCAAGGCCCCTCCCACAATCTCTCAGGATCTCTTCAGCATCTTTCATCGACCCATGTTCAAATGCGTCCAGAAGAAGTTCTCTGGAGTTGGTATTTTGTCCAACTTCCTTCCTGATGGAGATTACTTCGGAACCGTTCCAAGAGTACCCGCCACATGGCAAGTCACAGGACTCCGGGTATGAGTTGACCCTCTTTCTGAGTAATCCATCGGTACCCCATGGAAGGAACTCGGCCACCCATTCAGTCTCGGATCTCAGGTTCGCAATGGGGCCTCTAACATGGTCAGAAGTGGAAACATGAACTATCGATTGAGGGTCTGGGACCTCTCCCCAGGGTTCTAACTCGGAGACAATTTCGATCCAATCAGACGGTTCGATTAGCTCTGAAGGCTGAATCATAGAGCACGATAGGCCGGACAGTGGGCCCCTCCCTGAGAATTCAAGAATTTCGAATCCGCGTGGAGCGATTTCGCTATGCTCAATTTGAGGCAACGCCTCTGGTCTCCAAGGTCCCGCTCCCTCCGACATCTCCTCTCGTGACTAGGAGGGGGTTCAAGGCTTCATTGAATCGGTCTGCGAAGGCTTGAATCGTAATGGCCCAAGCGAATACTGTGGACCAGAGCGGCGCAGAAATCCCGATTGCGGTTGACATGGATGGCACCCTGATCCTAACTGACATGAGTTGGGTCAGTATCAGAAGGGTGATTCTAAGGCGTCCATGGTCTATTGTGGGGATGCTTGCGAAGGAGTTCACTGGTAGAAGGGCTCAGTGGAAGAGAGACTTGGCAGAGAGGTTGGTTTTCGATCCTGCTGAATTGGAGTATCACGAGGCTTTTCTTGACTGGCTGACGGGAGAGAGGGCCAAGGGGAGGACGTTGATTCTAGCGACTGCCTCTGACAGAATCATCGCGGAGCAAGTTGCTGGTCACGTAGGCCTATTCTCCGATGTAATGGCATCTGACTCGAATTTCAATCTCCGAGGCGAGAAGAAGGCAGAAGCACTGGTATCTAGATTCGGTGAGAGGGGATTCGCATATGCAGGAAACAGCAAGCATGACTTGCCGGTTTGGGAACGCTCTGGAGAAGTGATAGTAGTAAATCCGGAAAGAGGCCTTCTTGACAAGGTCGGAGATTCGGCTGACACTATTTTCGAATAGGGCATTTCAGGTTAGTTGTCTTAACGTTTGTACGTTTCCGGATAGGCATGGCAAGGGGTAGCAGTCGGATTGGTAGATTCTTTGACAGCATGGCAAAGAGGCTCCTCAGATTCAGAGTCTTTGCAGTTCCCGCCAGATTTGCATCTAACTCATGGTTGGCTTGGAGTTTCATCTCAAGGGTTGACAGGGTTCGAACCAGAAGAAAGCGAGATAGGATAATCAAGGCTGAATTGCCAAAGCACATCTCAATCATCATGGATGGGAATCGAAGATTTGCATGGAGTCTCAGATTAGGAAAAGAGATTGGCCATAGGCATGGCAAGGATAAACTCAAGGAAGTAATGGACTGGATTCTGGATCTTGGAATACCTTACCTAACAGTATACGCACTTTCTACAGAGAATCTCACAAGCAGAGATTCTGACGAATTAGAGGATTTATTTGACCTGTATGTGTCAGGACTGAACGAGATTTCCGAAGACGATAGGATTCACTCCAGTGGGGTTAAGGTCAGAGTCATGGGGAGAACGGACGATCTTCCGGATAGGGTGAACGAGGCGATCAAGAATGCTCAGGAGAGGACTATGGATTACTCCAACTTCACATTCACGGTCTGCATAGCATACGGTGGAAGAGAGGAGATAGTGGATGCAGTGAAGGGGATTGCTGCAGACTATTCATCTGGTGCCATAGGTATGGAGGAAATCAATACTAATGAAATCTCCAATCGACTCTATGACGCAGAGATTCCAGATCCAGATTTGGTAATTAGAACCAGTGGGGAGGAGCGTATATCCAATTTCTTGCTCTGGCAGATTGCATACTCGGAACTATACTTCACAGATGTTCACTGGCCTTCATTCGCGAAGTCGGACCTCTATGACGCGATTGAGACCTATCAGATGAGAAAGAGGCGTTTTGGTGAGTGAGGGTTTCCGGAACCCCTCGCTTGCAGTGGATGCGATCTGCCTCAGGGCCGGGGGGAGTGAGATCCTACTCATCAAGAGAGGCAGGACGCCATGGAAAGGAAAGTTTGCATTTCCAGGTGGTTTTGTCGATTATGGCGAGGACCCGGAGGTTGCTGTATTGAGGGAGCTTTTGGAGGAAACTGGGATTGAAGGTTCTGATCCTAGATTGTTTGAGGTAAAGGGTCGACCTGAAAGGGACCCAAGAAAGCACGTAATCTCCATTTTCTATCTTGTTGATGTTGATGATGAGTCCGTTCCCGAGGCTGGTGATGATGCATCTGAGGCAGATTGGATGGATCTGGGCATTCTAGAAGCAGAAGAAGTTGCTGGAGACCATTTCGATGTCATTGAGCAACTTCGCAAGTAAACCTAAACACGGCACCTCTTGGCGTGTATATGAGTAGGAAGTTAGAGATTGATACTGGAGAGCCGAAACTAGGCCCCTACACCCCGGGAATAAATGTGAAAGATCACATCTGGCTATCTGGGCAGATCGCCGTTGATTGGGGTGACGACATCGAATCCCAAACGTCAGGTACTCTTGCAAAAATCGATGACCTGCTTGCTGCTGCCAACAGTTCCAAAGCCGATCTGGTCAAAGTGACAATTCTGATGACGGACATTAATTTCTACTCGAAGATAAATGAGATCTATTCGGAATGGCTCATTGAAACAATTCCCCCGGCCAGAGCAGCCTATGAAGTCCCCAAGCTACCAGGAGGAGCACTTGTGGAGATTGTCTGTGAGGCGTTCAGGAACTCTGGAGAGTACATGGCGGATTTCTCAGCAGAGCTTGAGGAGGCCCTGGTATAGGGAATTTAGTCACAAAACCTGTGAATAAATCTGCTCCACTATTCACACCTGTTTTGATTGTCGGCTGCATCATCACATTGGTCGGCTTTGCCATTAGGGCCTCATACGGCGTTTTCCAAATCCCGATTGCAGAGGATTTCAATTGGGGACGGACGGAGTTTAGTCTGGCAATTGCTATTCAAAACCTAGCATGGGGTTTCGGTCAACCTATTTTCGGGGCTATTGCTGAGAAGATAGGAGATCGTAGGGCAATAGTAATCGGAGCTATTCTCTATTCTTTGGGCCTGATACTATCCGCAGGGGCAACTACCCCCCTGGAACACCAATTCTACTCAATCCTTGTCGGTTTTGGTATCGCAGGAACCGGGTTCGGCGTGATTCTAGCTGTAGTTGGGAGGGCGAGTGCAGATGAGCACCGTTCGATGAGTCTGGCGATTGCCACCGCAGCGGGATCATTGGGGCAGGTCGTAGGTCCTCCGGTAGCAGTATCACTATTGTCCAGGATGCCATGGCAATCGGTCTTTCTCTTCTTTGCAGTAGCCGTGATTTCAACGATTCTCTTACTGCCTTTCATGAGAGTAAAGTCAGCTGCGAGCAAGGAGGAGATAGAGGAGAGCATGGGCGAAATACTCAAACTTGCGCTCAGGGATCCCTCCTTCTCGATGATTTTCATTGGTTTCTTCTCTTGCGGTTATCAGCTTGCTTTCATCACTGCGCATTTTCCAGCATTAGTCACAGAAATGAGTTCCCCGATTGATTCTACTGGGTGGTGTGGTGACCTAGGTATCGAGACTACCGCAGCGTTGGGGGGCTTCGCTATCTCTGTAATAGGTTTCTCGAATATTATTGGGACTCTTGTGGCAGGATGGGCAGGCAAGAGGTTTGGCAAGAAGTGGCTCTTATCTGGCATCTATGCGGGACGATCCATAGCCGCGACCGTATTCATCATGACTCCAGTATCTGCAAACTCAGTACTCTTGTTCTCCTTCGCCATGGGTTTCCTATGGCTCGCTACCGTTCCCCTGACCAGTGGACTTGTGGCCCACATATACGGACTTAGATACATGGGGACCCTGTATGGGATAGTCTTCTTCTCACACCAGTTAGGGAGCTTCATCGGGGTCTGGCTTGGTGGAGTTTTATACGATTCATACGGAACTTACACAATGGTATGGTGGGTTGGAATTGCTGCAGGAATTTTCTCTGCTTTGATTCATTTACCTATTCGAGAGGAGTCTAGAGTCAGTGGTGCTGACTCATAACCAAAAACTGTAGCTCTGTTCATTAAGAACACTTAGGAGTACTTGCATACGGGCGTGGTTATGACTGTCTTCAAGGCATACGATATCAGGGGCATAGCAGGAAAGGAACTAGACCAAGATTTTGCTGAGAGGTTAGGTAGGGCAATCGCGACTCATCTTGATGCAAAGAGCGTTTCAGTGGTCAGAGACATCCGTGAGTCTAGTCCGAGTTATCATGAGTCCTTCGTAAGTGGATTGAGGTCTTCTGGTGCAGATGTCATTGATCTGGGTATTTCCACTACTGGAGTGCTATACAGATCTACGGTTGACTTGTCAGTCGACGTAGCTGTTGCTATCACGGCTAGTCACAATCCCCCAGAATACAATGGTTTCAAGATTTGTAAAGGAAAAATGCCCGTAGGGGGAGAGGAGTTACAGGATATCAGGAGGACCTTTGAGGCTGGAGGCTTCAGAACCGGAAATGGCGACTACCGAAATATGGAAGAATACGAAGACACCTATGTCGAGTCTGTTTTGGAGTCTGTGGGTAGTCTGAATAGGCCAATAAAGATTGTATTGGACTGTGGAAACGCTGTTCCTGGACCGCTTGCCCTTAGGACACTGGAGAGGCTAGGAGTAGATGTGATCCCGATTTACTGTGATTGGGATAATTCGTTTCCAAACCACCCACCTGATCCGACCAGGCAGGAGAACATGATCGACCTGGGTAAGACAGTAATCGAGCACGGTGCGGAATTTGGAATTGGGATGGATGGGGATGGAGATAGGCTGGGGGTGGTGGACGAACTTGGTAATTTCATCCATCCAGATAGGCTGATGGGGATCTTTGTCAAGGATGTACTAGAGAACCTAGGTGAGGAGTCCTCCGACGAGGAAAGAACCGTTTTCTTCGATGTAAAGTGTAGCATGGCTCTAGAGGATGCAATTCTAGGTTTTAGAGGAATACCGAAGATGGTCAGAACCGGGCATACTTTCATGAAACTGGAATTGAGAGATAATCCAGAATCGCCGATGGCAGGGGAGATGTCTGGCCACTTCTTCATGAATGATCATTGGGATGGTTTTGATGATGCCATATACAATGCTGCTAGACTTCTTGAAATCGTTAGCAGAGATCCTGCTCCCGAACAGGGAGGAGTCAAGTTTTCAGAAAGATTCGGATTCATGCCCGAGTATCCATCAACTGATGAGGGGAAGGTCCCGCTAGTCGGAGATAGGGATGTTGTGATGGCGGGTGTAAAGCAGGCTTATGCAGATATGGACTTCTCAGAAGTAGATGGGATCAGAGTCAGATATGACAGTGGTTGGTTCCTCTGTCGACCGAGTAACACAGAGCCAATCCTGGTGATGAGGGCTGAGGCTAACGATCAGTCCGCTTTGGACGAAATTCTAGCTGACATTGAAGACAGGATAGGTCATATTGCGGACATTGGAAAGCTAAAGTGATGCTCTAAGAAACAAGCATCGGCCACACCGATTCTCTTATCCCAGAACCTAAGGTGGGCGCTTCGCTGCCACTGTAGCTTAGCCCGGTAGAGCGTCTGATTCGTAATCAGAAGGCCGAGAGTTCGAATCTCCCCAGTGGCTCCACCATTATGCCAGTCCCAGTCTCCCTAAGTCACCGATGTGCTTCCTGTAGGAGTCTTTCAGAGACGCGATGACAGGCATGGGTTCTCCGGAGAGGAAGCTCATGGTTGATCCCCCCCCTGTACTATTGTGAGAAACTAGATTGGCGACTCCCCTGCTGTTCACTAACGCACTTGTATGTCCCCCTCCGATAATTGTCATAGCATCAGTCTCGGTGCACATGTTGAGAATCTCGATTGTTCCGAAAGCAAATTCTGGAAGTTCGAAGTACGACGCGGGGCCGTTCCATAGTATGCACCCCGCATCTTCCACTAGTGGTTTGAGTGCCCTTAGAGTCTCCAGCCCGACGTCATATATCGGGTCCTCGGTAGGTAGTTCATTGATGGATAAGGGAATTCTCCTACCATCAGAATCTATGGCCACGTCAAGAGGTAGGAATGCCTTCTCCGGGTGCTCTGAGAGTATCCTCTCAGCCATCTCCCATGCTATTTCGAAGTCATCGCCAAGTGTGTTGCGAATGAAATCCCTGTTTCTTTCCCCGATATCGTTGCCGTCTATCCAGAGCATCAAATTCCCAGTGACCCCTACAAAGGCAATTCTGTCAACTTCTCCCTTAGAGATGAGATTCAACGCCACTCTGACTGAGTCATCGCATTTTGCCCCTCCAAGGATTGCTAGATACGGACTGGGGGGGTCCTTCAATGCCGTTCTCAGGCTTCTCATCTCCTTCTCCATTAGGATTCCTGCGATACACGGAATTGAGTTGGTAAATCCCGTTAGAGTGGGTGATCTACGGTGGGCTGCTGCGAATGCATCTGTTACGAAAACATCTGAGACAGCCGACAGCCTTGCTACAATGTCGGTATCCTCAGTATCCTTGTTTGAACTGTATTTTACACCGTACTCTTCCTTATTCCCTCTAACATTGTCAAGGAAGATTATCTCTCCATCTGACATTTTCTCTATCTCCTCTATCGCCTTATCTCCACAGACATCGGGTACGAATTTTATTGCCCTCCCCAGGATGTTGGAAAGTCTCTCACAATGCTTAGACATGCTTGTGAAGTCAGATTTACCCGGTCTTGACTGATGTCCTAGAATTACCACCTTTGACAGTTCGAGTGCCTGTAGAGTAGGCACCACTCCCCTAAGCCTTCCATCATCAAGCAACCTTCCTGAAGAAGGTTCTAGAGGAGAGTTGACATCAACTCTGTAGAGAACGGTTCTCCCTTCTAGGTCAACGTCTTCGAGGGTGAGGACCCCTTCCACATCTCCTCCACAAGGAGGCTGGTTTTGGCCGTTGTGGATGATTTTCTAGATCGTTTTGACCCAAAAATCCTTTCTGTCATGCCAAATCTAGAGCGAATGTGGAATGGGATACATCGACTCTGGTTGGGCCTGATGGTGAAGACTGGAGAGTGCCTGTTTCAGAGTTAGAAGACAGGCAGAAAAGACTGTCAATTGCCTTAGCGGAGGAGGGTATCGAGTCTGCTTACATCGAGGATCCCGTTGAGTTGTACTGGCTTACGGGCGGACGTCAGAACTCTGCAATCCTGATTGGATCGGATGGTACTGACATACAAACCAGGCATTTAGTCCGCAGATCGGTTGAGAGGGCCTCATTCGAAGGAGGAGCAGATGACTGTCCTCATCTGACCGAGAAACACCCTCGGATGGGGGAATTGTCTGAGATGTTGACAAAGTTCGGATGCGTTCAGAGGCCTGCGATGACGGGGGCAAAGATACCTCAAAGCCGATGGAGTTTTATCAATGTAAAAATGGAAGGTCTGGATGGATCTTCTCGAGATTGCACAAACACCCTATTCAAACTGAGGGAGGTGAAATCGGAATGGGAATTATCGATGATCCGAGAGAGTGGTGAGATCAACCACTCAATGTTCGAGTCTATTCGAGAATCTGGGGGTCCGGG
>CAXEIX010000011.1:0-14439 GCA_963996605.1 uncultured Candidatus Poseidoniales archaeon
CCAAGTGGGAGAGGATTCTATCTCTTCGAGCATCCACTCGATCCTTGCACTTGTCCTCGGATACAAGTCTTCGCAAGAGAATAGCAATAATGCACGATTGCTGGCTGACTTGCTAGTCCATGCGACAATCTCGTTATGATTCATCTCGGGCACTTCTGTGGCGCCTGCGAACATCGCTGAATTCTCATTCAACTGACAGGAGAAACGGTATGCTGCTGGCCCTAAGCAAGTAGGTGCCACTATGCCAATTTCGCTTCCAACCAGGGATCGTGACAGTGTGGCTGCCATTCCAGAGTTGGTGGACAAGTCTGAATCTTCTGATGCTTGAGAGAGCCTGTCAAGGATTTCAGATATCTCTTCTGGGCTTGGCCTTGGGAGGATGCCCAGTTCCCAGCATGCTGACAATTGGGTTCCGAAGATGTGCCCAAATGCCGAACGTGGCATTTGTCCGGGAGGCACATTGAGGCAAACGGAATCCTCGGATTCCGAGAGAATATCCTCTAACTCGCCACCGGAGCATATTCCGACAACGGTCCCACCCGCTGAAAGTACCTCTCTGACACCATCCAGAGTCTCTTCCGTATTTCCGGAATAAGAGGTCGCCATAACAAGCCACTCTGGACCCCACCAACTAGGAACTCCATAGTCGGTCCAGACCACGAATGGCAGCCCTCCAGAATCATCTGATAGGGCCTTCAAGAACAACCCTCCTGCTCCTGAACCCCCCATTCCCAGACAGAGGACTCCGTTCCAGTCGGAGTCTTCGACCATGCCCAAGCTCGTGGACAACGCCGAATGGAGATCGTCTACGAACTTTCTAGTGAATCCTGCCATGTCGCGAGGGTCTAGTTCGGAAAGCAATTCTTCGAAATCGGGCTCGCTCATTTTCCCCCTCCTTTGCCTGATACTGGCAGTGCCACCCATTCCCCGTCTATGAAGCCGATGTGCAATTCGACCGTCTCGCCGTCATCGTCGTATGGGAGAGCCACTGTTGAGACCTTGTAGTCATTAGGGTCCATGAATTCTGCAGCAGAACTGTCTCGATTGAGGACCTGGACAGTACTCTGTTCGGCACGTGTACACTCCACACTGGAAGACTCCATGTCCCGCCATGTCGCTCCGGACCTCTCAAATCGATCCACCTTCCTTAGAATTGGGCCGTCCTTCTGCCAACTATCTACTACCCAGAGTGATTTCTTGAATCTGACCACATCCCCGATGGAGTAAGCAGGCTTCCTGTAACTAAGAGTGAGCCTCGTGACCTCGACCCCCTCATTGACCCCTACAACTGTTGAGCTCTCCTTGACCGAGCCGCCGAACGATCTAGTTAGTTTCCTCCCCCATGTCCTTGCGAGGCTCTTGGAACCCAATTGGAGATCCCACCCCCCAGTAACCGGGCCTTCCTTTGAGACGAAGAACATTGGATTTGGCTCCATCGACTGAAGTAACTCGTCCAAGGTCGATCTGAGGCTGGAAAGTTCTTCTTCGTTCAGTTTCCTCCCGGCTGACCTTAGTTGGACTGTTGCCTCGAAGTAGTCCCCATCCTTTCTCGTACAGGGTGTACAAACAGCGTTGCTAGTCTGAAGAAGAGGAGAGTGGGAATCATGAAATTCGTAACCATCAATGGTTCCTGTAACCTCAACATGTAGCCTGTTAGTTCGCTGGTCAATTTCCTGAACTGAGAAGTCGACGGCGACCTTCTTGGCCCTCTCCTCGAGTATCAGATTCTCCCTGATCCTGAGATCTGCGATACCGTCTCTGTCCATCATAGACCAACCGCCCCTGATTTCGAATGAGTCGCACTTTGCACAGCGTCTCTGCTGAATTGTGTCTGACATCTTCGAGAGAGTAGTCCTCTTCCTAAGGCAGGACTCGCATAGCCTGTCTGTGGATAATGGAGGATCAGCGCCGCATGTGATGCAAAAGGCCCCTCCAGACATTCGATTACCAGTGCTCCGCCCAGTCCGCCCCGTTAGAAGGCTTCCGAGAGCATCTGGGCTCATTCCCCTTCATCTTGGACTGTTTTTGCTGAGATCTGTCTCTTGAGGTTGAAGAGAATTGAAATCCTACTCAATGAATAGGATGCGAGAATAGCAGATAACAGCGCATAGGTAACTAGAGCGGCGATTTCTCCTGTCAATTCATACCCTCCTTGTCAATCTCCCTATTCAATGACTCCAACTCAGACCTTAGGTTGTAGATCGAGTAGTTTAGCAGGACCAAGCCGATGAACACGGTCATGAATGAAATTGCTCCGAAGCCCATAACTTGGAGGATCTCCGGATCGACACCGGTCTCATCCGACTCCCTAAGAATGACTCCTGGATGCCTATTCCTCCAGATTGTTGTCGCAGCGGCTGTAATTGGGACCAGTATGAATCCGAACAAACCAACGGCTGCTAGTGTGTCCCTTGTTTCTTCCCCATCAGGCTGGCTCCTTAGTGACATCACAAGGAACAATGCCACTGCAGTCAGAAGGGCGTAGGTGTTCAACCTCACATCCCCCCAGTCCCATGGAACACCCCATTCAACGGAACCCCAAATAGGACCTGAAATAACCACCCCTAAACCAAAGAGGACTCCGAGTTCAGAACCAATTACAACCATGCTCCAACCAATCTCTGAGCGCTTAACATACCATGAAACAGCACCAAGGAATAGTAGGGAGAAGGAAAGGAATGAGGACCATGCGAATGGGACGTGCCAGTAGAGTATCCGATATGCCTCAGGTGCATTCCAAGAGTCAGGATCTACCAACGGGGCTTGGAAAAAACCAAGGAATGCTGTGATTGCAGCGCATAGCAGTCCAACTAAGGTGATGATAACTGCTGGGTCCCTGTAATATCTCACAGGCGTGGGAAAATCAACATAGTGATGAATGCTGTTGGTCAGTAATCTGGGATCAGCACGGCTGATAACCATACCAATGCAGAGAGGAGGCTGGCAACGATGCAAGTAACCAATGGATCGTGAATGGAGAGGCCCCAGGTCATCCCATTATCGATGATCGAAGAAAGAGCGTCTGTCAACTCCAGGAATGGCCAGACCATTACAACCAGTAGGAGCGGAGCGGGGGCTGCTGAAGATCTAGAAAGGTCGGAAACCAAGAGATGTAGTGCGGTAGATGCGATTGCCAAGGCCACCATGGCCAGAGCGGGTATCCACAACCAGGCCAGTACCTCGGAGGAACCTTGGCCATCAACAGAACCGGAAAGCACGAGCCATGAAAGATATGTTACTGGGATGGGGAGTACGATAGATGCCCCGGAAATTGAGAATGCAGGCCGTGCCATCGGTCCCGCTACGGCATCCCACCAGCGACCGCAATCAGACTCGGAAAGTCTGGATACAAGTGCAGGTGATGAGATCGATGCGATAAAGGCAGGAGCGAGTACCAACGCGGCGAGAAGTCGGCTATCATTAGACTGGAGGTCGAAATCCATCAACAAGGCATATGAGAGCAGGATGGCAACGATCGCAGGAGTTGCCCTCCCGACTGTTTCTATGGGATTTCGGAGCTCCATCCTGATAGACCAGCGAATTAGAGATGAGATTGCGCGTTGCTCGCTTGATTGGATGGTCGCGGGCAAATGAGAGGGTTCGCCGGATGATTCTCCCGGAGATTCACTCAGAAGTCCATCCTCAATTGTCAGAATTCTATCTGCACACGAAGAGAGGCCTTTGTCATGTGTCGCCACCAATATCCCATGTTTCCGAGAAGATAGCGCCCTAATCCACCCCTTCAGTGTCTCCTTTGCGGAGTCGTCCAGACCTTCAGATGGCTCGTCTAGAAGGACAACCCTGGGAGTCTCGCTGAGTACTGCAGGGGCCAAACCACACAATATAGATAGTCGTCGCCTTAGACCTCCAGAAAGGTGTGCGACCCTATCTTCGGACCTATGAAGGAGTCCCCAGTGCCCCAATAGATCCGCTAATTGCTCTTCGCTGGGATGTATTCCTGCGACAGAAAGGGATACTGACAGCCTCTCTAAAACTGTCTCGTCGCCAGATATTCCACCCTTCTGTAGCATGAGGCCCATAGGGGGAGGGGGGTTTCTGCGACCATCTGAGTCCCTAACCAATATCGATTCTCCCCCCTCGTACCAGACTACTTCGCCGGACCTCAATGACAGGATTCCGGCAAATGCCTCTATCAGTGTAGTCTTTCCGGACCCATTGTCACCCAAAATTGAGATGACTTCCCCGGCTCGTATGTTGACAGATGCCCCCTCAAGAACCTTGGATGGCCCCCTGTGCACTTCTATCTCCTTTACCTGGGCCAATGGGGATATGGGCATATTGTGTCGGCAGAGGACTGTCATATTGAGTGTTCCATAACTACGAATCCCTCTTTAGAGCAATCATCTGGGGCCTATCAATGGCCAGAGATGTCGACTTTCTCTGGAGCCAATTAGAGACCATTGACTTTCTCTGGATTGCGATTCTCTTTTTGGTTGCAATCGGTCCGCTACTGTACGCTGGCAAGAAAGGAGATAGTTTGGCCCTTGCAGTGGTTCTTTCACTACTTCTAATACATTTCATCCAGTACTTCTTATCGGTTCTACAGCACGAGTTGTTTGATTTCTTTCCAGTGGACATTTTCGGTTTGATACCTGCCATGTCCGAGGAACCGTCACATTTCCACCGGATGTTCACTTCTGCATGGTTGCATGCCGACTTTATGCATGTTCTTGGGAATATACTCGTAATAGCGTTGGCTGGAGTGCCGCTCGAGCAAAGATTAGGGGCAAAAAGGTGGATTGCTGTATACTTCATCGGTTTCATTGGTGGAAACATTGCATGGGTCTTGTCCCACCCTGATTCGTATTCTCCAGCAATTGGTGCTAGTGGCGCTGCATTCGGACTTCTGGGGGCTTACTTGGCCTGCTGGCCAGAAGATAAGATCGATTTTCCACTACTTTTCCTAATCAGGGCTTGGCCCGTATGGCTAATTGCATTCGTCCGACTAGGATTCGAGATTTTCCATATGTACTCAATTCAGAGTGGCACATCGGGAGAATCCAACATAGCACATATGGCACACGTTGGTGGATTCTTCCTAGCTTACCTTGTCGCTAGACCCATCGCAAGGGGGGCACCGAGCCCTATTGGCGATATTGGCGCTTCAGGCAAATCATCTTCATTGTCAGATGATATCAGAAGGCAGACTACTGCTAGGATGGGTGACTTACAGAACGACCCCTGGGGTTCGGCGGGGAAAAAACTGGATGGGAGGGCTGGGAGAATTCTGACCAGATTGAGGGAAGAAGGTGACGAGTTGGAGACTAGGAGGGCTTGGCTGGAAGAATTGGCTGAGCACACAATTTGCCCCGTCTGTGATGGGGAAATAGTGACTATCGACGATAGGGGGGTATGCAGGTTGAACTGCTCCCTGTCCACGAGCCACATTAGGTGGCCATAAGTGACAATCTAGCAGACACTTACAGGTTGGAGTTATACAGGTCTTGACTTTGGCTCTCTAAGAGAGCCATGGTCAGAGGTCCAGGAAAGTTCCTCCCAATTGCCATCGCGATTTTGGTTTTCTTGCTGGACGTGCCCATTGGTTACGCTCATGTCCCGGATGTAGAAAATTCTGATTCTACGGCGTTCATTGGTGGTGAAAGCCCAACTATCCCATTATTGATTTGCGATGGGGAAGAATGTCAGAAAGATCGTAATCCGATTTACACCCCTATCGATTCCAGTCCTCCGGCTATGGAATTCGGCTGGTGGTATGAATTCTGGTCGGACTCCGATTCCAATGGTTTCGATGACAGGCTCCAACTTGTCCTGGCGGGTGAAAGACAGTCCGTCTCAGTAACCTCGATCGTTGGTGACGATGGTAGAGGCACGGTTGCGATTATTGTCCATTATGCATGGCATCCAGGAGATTCGGATATCGATTCTTTGAGAGAGGTGATCGAGCAACATGGATGGGAAAATGAAGGTTCTTGGTTCATGGTCATGGATCATCTAGATGCTATTGTCCTGGATCACGTACCGGTGAGTTCTCTAATCGATGTATGGGGCCTAGATGGAGTCGTCCTTGTCGAGGAGCAGAGTGTCATTGTACCCTATCTGGACAAGGCTACCAAGGGTTCCAAGATTAGGACCTCGGGCGTATATGACGAGGCTTTGAGGGGACTTGGGTACCATGGATCTGGCAAAGTAATTGCCATTCTTGACACTGGAGTCGACAACGAGCACTTCTCACTTGATGATTTCTCGGACAACAACAAGGACAACACAAAGGATCCTGATGACATAGAGGACCCCAAATGGGTTGGTGGGTGCGATGCAACTGGAGTAGGGCAATCGGGATGCAACGATGAGGATCCGGATGATGGTGACGGGCATGGGACCCACGTAGCCGGAATAGCCCTGGGCACTGGAGACTCTAGTAGGGTTAACCAGGGATACTCCCCCGGTTCTTATCTGGTCGACGTGAAAGTCATGGAAGACTACGGGGGAGGGAACTCCCAGTCAATCCTAGCCGGCATCCAGTGGGCAATTAACAACCGAGACACGGATTGGGGAAATAACGCATCTAGCAGAGGGATACACGTACTTTCGATGTCCTTCGGCAGAGCTAGCTCTGCGGTTGGAGATAATAACGAAGATGGAACATCGGCAGAGGGTAATCTTGTCAATCAGGCCTCAGAGAGCGGACTGGTCTGTGTGGCTGCGATTGGAAACGATGGAGCGAACAATGTTAACTCCGTAGGTGCGGCTGATACCTCGATAACCGTTGGATGGCTGGATGACAAGAATACCATCGACCGTAGTGATGACTCGATTAGCTCAAACTCAAACTATGGCCCGAGGACCGATGATGATGACGGGGACTCATGGGATGAAATGAAGCCCTGGGTTGTGGCACCTGGATCGAACATCAACTCCGCACAGCATGCCGAATCATCTGGTATTATTCCCGGTTCTGAAGTAAATAGGGCGAGTGATGACTACACTCAGTTATCCGGATCTAGCATGTCGACTCCTGCAGTGGCTGGACTTGTTGCAATAATGCTAGAAATTGGCGAGATGCGCAAGATGCCGTTTATGGATGAGGACGAGCCGGGAATAGAGAGGTATGAGGCGATCAGAAGTTTCCTCGCCAGTGGCTCTGAGTTCAGGAATGAATGGTCCGTGGATGAGACCTGGCAAGACAACAACTGGAACACAAGATATGGTTTCGGAATTATTGACGGAGGGGAAATCGCCAGTGAGATGTTCGATAACACCGGAGGAGGGGGTGGTGGCGGAGGCAGTGGGAACCAGACCGCAGGTCCCGGAGCAAACCAAGAGGGGCATTGGGTTGAGATTGAAAGTCCTTCAGCTTACGCCTGGCTGGTAGAAGGGAGAGAGTACAACCTAAGGGGGCACATCAACGAGCATGGCGAGGACAATGGGACCGTCGAGGAAGTCGTGGTAAAGGTCGAGATGGAGTTCAGGGAGTCATCAGACACACCCAAGCAGAGGTCTATTCTGGTAAATTGGTCGAACCCTACTGGAATAACCAACTGGACAGCACCATTCGAGGTTCCTGACCTTCCAGATGAATACACCGATGTTTCAATCACTGGAATGGTTGCGGCGAGGAATGACATAGGCAGGTGGAGCAATACAACCGAGTTCTTCTACCCAGTTGGCAGAGTCAACATCACACTAGAAGGCCCCAGTGGCCAAGGTGACCTAGGTGGGACCGTAGAGGTTCATGGCCAGTTCCATTCAATTGGAAATGCTACGATTCAATGGAGGTTAGATAGCGAGGACTGGCAAGATGGTGCCTATTACCATGATGGGGAGTGGACCATTGAGGACCAAGAGGGGATGAGGCATGCGACCTCCCGTTACAAGGGAGATGGGAGTATCGATCCTGACTACCAGGGCCATGCATATTGCGTCCACATGTTCAAAACGGCACAAAATTCCGGAAATAGCGTCGATTGCGAAGACGATGACGATGGTTGGACTCAGTGGAGTTTCAACTGGGATACGACTCAGCACAAGGACGAAGAATACAGAATCTCAGTGAGGGTGATTAGCGCAGTAGGTGTGACTTCTGAGGAGATCAGAAGAGTTGTCAGAGTTGACAACGTAGATCCGATGCCAGACTTGGTTTTCGTTAGTAAATCAATTTCGATCCAGGAGTTCGGAATTCCTATGCAGGAGTCGTACGTTAATACATTCTTGGAAGTCAGGGCTACAATCAGGAATACTGGAGATCAAGCTGCTACTGATGTTGGAGTCATCTTGGAAGAATGGGGCGAGAGACGGGACGAATACGTGATTTCGAACATCGATACAGGGCAGTTCGTTGAAGTTGTAATGTACTGGAACCCAATGGATTCAGGAGACGCTCTACTATCCATATCGATTGACCCTTTGAATTCAATTCAAGAGTTAGATGACAGCAATAACGAGCTTGTTGGTTCTTTCTCTGTTGTCCCGAGGCCCCCTGGGGTCGATCTTGCAATTAGGGCGGGGTCAATTTCTGCCGTTACGGTTTCCAGTCCGATTCCCAGGCCTGACGAGTCTGCCGTCGTCCAAGCAAGGGTGGACAATCTGGGTTCTCAGGACGCTGTCGGAGTCTCGGGGACTCTGGAAATAATGACTGACCGAGGGTGGGAATTTATTGGAAATTCAAGTACGCCATTGGTCCTTGGCGGCTCACATTCGATGATTTCTTTTCCCTTCGCCCCTAACGTTTCCGGGCCACTAGAAGTAAGAGTTAGTGTCGTTCTGGAAAGCGGAGGGGACAATGACTGGTCTAACAACGCACGCATCAAGACCCTGCTTGTTGACAGTACCACGTTATCCGGCCCAAGAGATGCTGATTTGAATCCTGGAGAGTCTCCCATTGCCATTGTTAGCCTAGACAGCGATGAGGGTGACGATCTAGTAATTGGAGAGAAAGACGGGACATTGTTAATGTACAAACTAACAGAGAGTAAATCGTTAATTGAATGCAATAACGTGATCGAGGAAAGATGGTCTGGAGATATATCGATTATCGGCACGGATGACGGCTTTGCCCATATTGTTTGGACAAGACGTTACATGGGGCCGAACTGGTTCCTAATGCAGACCCTGAGTTACTCGACCATCGACTCAAGTTGCAGGATTGCCCCCCCACAGGACTTACTACCCGGGATTCCGCTTTCAGATGGCAAGTATTGGGGCATTGACATGGACATTAGAGACTCTGAAATTATTGTTTCTGGCTATCACAGAGATGTTTTCAGCGAGGGTAGTCTCGAAGACGAGACCAACATCTTCCTGATTCATTCAGAAAGTCCACTCTCCTCTGATGACTGGACACTGCAAACTGGAATAATCAGAGACGTCGACGCTGATCCTGCCCAGATTGACTCGCTGTCGGTTGAATTCGGGCACGAGCAGGCGCATATCCTCTATCAAACGATCAGAAACGACACCACTGGTAAGGACCGTCTTGGTGTTTGGTACTCGCATGGACAAATTGGCCAGGAGACGTGGGCGTATCGGAAGGCGGTTGGTGACGAGGCGGCACTTCCGATGCTAACGGTGATAGAAGATGATGATGGCGATACTTTGGTTTCGCTATGGAGGGAAGGTGACCCCCAAGACTCCGAGCTTGTCGTATTCGTGACAGATTCAAATTTCATGACCAATGGGGGAATGGAAACGAGGATCCCAGCAAGGGGAATGGCAGGGATCGGAGTGGTAGAGGCGGAGAGGGGGATTCAGGTTCTATTCGACCGAGTTGGTGCCAACGGCCCCCAAGTAGAGTACGGCCTGATCGACATTGATGATGGCTGGATAGGCCTCTCTGACGCTTTAGTCAGAGGGCAATACAAATCGATGGACAGGTCAGAAGATTCTGGAGAGACGATGATGATACTATCATCATCTGACGGCTGGCAGATAAGGACCCTGATAGATGATGGATCTGCTAAACAGGGTGGGAGCCTGTCTGACCAGCTGAGATCATCCCTCGGCTTGGACCAAGAGAGTTTCGAAATTCTAGTTATTGGAGTCGCATTGGCGATTCTGATACTGGGAATGGTGACCTTGGTCGGACTTTCCGCACAAGGAGTCAGATGGGCAGGAAGGAGGGGTTCGATTGACCAGGATGCTAACGTGGTGATGGAGGATGACGTAGTCGATCTAGTTGGGGAAGCCGATCTTTCGATTGACTCGGATGAGGTCGAAATAGTGCACGAAGAGGCTGATGTAATTGGCGTAAGCGGACGCGAAAGTAGGAGGTCAAGGAGGGAAAAGAGGAGTTCCGAAGAAGGCGAGTTGCTAGGATCAGGAGGTTCCGACACCATTGAACCGGTATTAGAAATCCCAAGCCCAGATTCCCCCGTGTTAGTCCCTGCAGCAGGCCATGTTACTTGCCAAGGATGCAGGAGTAGATTCGCAACGGAACCTGGAGTCATGTCAATGAAATGTCCAGTTTGCGGGACGAAAGTGAGTCTTTGAGAGGTCAAGGGATGCCTTCGATTCTACTCGCTTCTGCCTCTGAAAGGAGAAGGGCGATGATGGCGAAGCTCTCTGAAGTCGATGGTTTGGAGGTAATATTCAGAACCCTGAAAGTTCAGGAGCCGGAGCCTACGAATAGTCTTGAGGTTAATTTGCAAGTCGAAGCCTCCTGCATGCACAAGGCGAGAGCGGCTGCATTGCAGTTTGATTCTGAAGAAGAGCGAACGATAGGAATGATCGTGGTCTCTGACACACTAGTGGAGGATCCAGACGATTGTCGTACCGCATTGGGAAAGCCAAGAGACAAGATTAGCGCGGCTTCGACCCTGATTAGGCTCTCTGGCAGAAGACACAAAGTTTGGTCTTCAACGGCCATCATCACTAGAAATGGACCTGGTATGGAAGTTGGCCAGGGATGGCGAGCGACGATATGGACTGATTTCTCGATAGTAGAATTTGATGAAATAGAGATGGAAGTAATGGAAGAGCTGATCGGAAGAGAGACTTGGGTTGGCAAAGCCGGGGGGTATGATCTAGCCGGAAAGGCTGGTTCGTTTTCAAGGGTAATAGAGGGGACCGATGTGACGGTTCTCGGTTTCTCTGATCGTGCATTCAGCGAAATAAAGAAACTACTACTCTAGATGAAAGTGACTCCACCAAAATTCAATACGAAATCACGTTGGATTTCATCGAACCATTCGAGCATCGATGAATCGAAGCGTACAGTAGAGACCTCGTTATCGTGAAGCAAGTCGTCTTGAATACCTTTTAGGGTTCCCGGGGCTGCTCCACAAGAAACACATGCACCATCCAGATCTATTACTAGTGAAAGTGCCCTATTGCCATCTTTTCTAACCTCTATTTCACCGCTGGAAACAACCAGCGACCCCCCATGCCCTTCCAGGGCCGCCCTAACCACTCCAAGCCTCGCCATAAGAGCCGGGACCAAAGATTTGTCTTGGTTCTCGAATAATTCAAGAAGGGACAACGAAAGAAGTCTGGAAGTCTCAATTGGATCGTTATTCTCTAATATCCGACGTTCTGCCTCATTGTGGATGGCTGCGCTAATCTGGGACCTGTAAGTTTCCTCGAGTTTATCTGAGGGACCTGTATCACCACTATTGCCCATTCAATAAGTCCGACTGTGAAGGTCATTATAGGGTCATCTAAGGAAGCAAGGGATTGAATAGTCAAGTAGTTCCGGTAAGAATGAGGGGATTGAGGCATGTCATTGCTGGAAATAAAGGACCTGCACGCAGGCATTGACGGAAATGAAATTCTGAAAGGGATTAATCTGAAAATCGGACCGGGTGAAATTCATGCGATTATGGGTCGGAACGGCAGCGGTAAAACGACGACTGCGAATATCATAATGGGTCACCCAGACTTTGAGGTGGAGAAGGGGGATGTCTTACTTGAGGGCGAGAGCCTTCTGGAATTGGAATCCTGGGAGAGGGCGCGAAAGGGCGTCTTTCTCTCATTCCAGTATCCACAAGCAGTTCCGGGACTTCAGGTTGGAAATTTCCTCCGCAAGTCTGTTGCTAGCATTAGAGGGGAAGAAGAAGCCAAGGGTTCTTCCTTCAGGGAGAGATTGACAGAGGCAATGGAGGCTCTCGATATCCCCCGGTCATTCATGTCCAGATATGTCAATGATGGTTTCAGCGGCGGGGAGAAGAAGCGCTTTGAAATTCTGCAATTAATGCTTCTAAGACCGAGGCTTGCAGTTCTCGATGAAACAGACAGTGGCTTGGACATAGATGGGATAAGAACTGTATCTGAAGGAGTCAATGCAGCGATCAGAGGAACTGAATCTGGGGCGTTGATTATCACTCACTACTCTAGAATTCTGGAACATGTGCAGCCAGATATGGTGCATGTTCTGCTGGATGGAAAGATAGTGTCCTCTGGGGGACCGGAGTTGGCTACAAAACTTGAAGAGAGGGGCTATGAATGGCTCAAATAATGAGGTGCTTAGATGGAAGAAAACAGTGATGCTCGGGAAGCGGTAGGAGAGTACAAGGCTGGATGGCATGATCCTGAAAAATCAACGATTAGATTCGACTTTGGTCTTTCGGAGGAAGTAGTCAGAGAAATTTCCAATCTCAAGAATGAGCCCCAGTGGATGACTGAGATCCGAGTTAAGGCATTCAAACACTTCTCAGAGAGGAAAATGCCCACATGGGGCAATATGTCGATGTTGGAGGAGATTGACTTCGACAAGATTTGCTACTACCTCAGATCATCCGAATCCACCGAGAAGGACTGGGATGATGTGCCCGAGGACATCAGAAACACTTTCGAGAGACTGGGAATTCCTGAAGCGGAGCAGAAGTGGTTGTCTGGAGTAACGGCTCAGTATGAGTCGGAGGCAGTATACCACAGCATCAGAGAAGACTTGGAAAGCCAAGGAGTAATTTTCTTGGATATGGACAGTGGACTGAAAGAATACCCGGATCTAGTGAAAAAGTGGTTCTGTTCCGTAGTCCCTTACTCTGACAACAAATTCTCTGCTCTGAATACAGCAGTCTGGTCAGGTGGATCATTCATCTATGTCCCAGAAGGAGTTCATGTTGAGATGCCAGTTCAGGCATACTTCCGGATCAATGCAAAGAATATGGGTCAATTCGAAAGGACTCTGATCATTGCCGATAAAGGCAGCAGCATCCATTATGTCGAAGGATGTACTGCTCCTACCTACTCTACTGACTCGCTACACTCTGCGGTAGTGGAATTGATAGCACTTCCAGGTTCACACATTCGATACTCGACTATCCAAAACTGGAGTGCAAATGTTTACAATTTAGTTACAAAGAGGGGGATAGCGCATGAAAAGGCCAAGATTGAATGGGTGGATGGAAACATTGGAAGTAAACTCACGATGAAATATCCTGCTGTTATTCTCAAGGGCGAAGGGAGTCATGCTGAGGTTATTTCGGTTGCATATTCCGGAGCAGGTCAACACCAAGATGCCGGAGCCAAGATTCACCATCTTGCATCCAACACAACTAGCAAAATTCTCTCAAAGAGCATTAGCAAAAATGGAGGCAGGGGGTCTTACAGAGGGATGGTTACAGTTTCTCCAAAGGCGGATAACTGCAAGTTGAATGTGGTTTGTGATGCACTAATCTTGGATGAAGGGAGCAGATCGGACACATATCCAACAATGGAAGTAGCGAACCCAACTGCAAGATGTGAGCACGAGGCCAGTGTTTCGAAGGTTAGCGATGAGCAATTATTCTACCTAATGAGTCGTGGACACTCCGAGGAAGAGTCCCTAGCAATGATTGTCAATGGTTTCTTCGAGCCATTCACGAGAGAGCTCCCCATGGAATACGCTGTGGAACTCAATCAACTGATGGCTCTTGAGATGGAAGGAAGCATAGGCTGAGGTCGAATAATGGATTCGACCTCGCGATACCTCAACTTGGAGAAGCCAAACAAGGCGGACCATCTTTGGAGATACACCCCTTGGAAGAAGGTGCACCCCACTGGGGTCTTGTCCGAGATAACCCCTCTGGGCCCACCTGAGATTAGCCTGGGAATCATTGATGGTTCCGATCTCCCCCCCGGTATCGAACTGAAACAGGGTGGCGATGGAGAGCCAGATTTCTCAATGAGCAGTGCTTTGACAAATTCATTCCTTCATGCTTCGGCCGAGTCTTCGCAATGGACGTTGGTCGTAGACAAAGGTTTCTCCTCGGAAAAGCCAGTCATTCTTGATATTAAGACTGGGGATTTGGCATCCGTTGCACACATCTCATTGGAAATAGGAAAGATGTCAGAATTTGAGTTGATTACCAGAGTAACCGGTAGCAGTGAATGGTTCGGACTACTAAGGACTGGTCAGATTCAAGATGGAGCAGTGGTAAACGATGTTGTAATCGGGCTCCTAGAGAGGGGAACTATGCTGCGCTCCGACAGTATTGAGATTTGTCGGGATGCACAGGTCAGGGCAGGCACTGTTTCTTCGGG
>CAXEIX010000012.1:0-13714 GCA_963996605.1 uncultured Candidatus Poseidoniales archaeon
AACCTGGCTGACAGGGTTCTGGGTGGAAGGTTAGTCAGAAAGAGGCTGACTCAGATGTTCACAGCAAGGGAGCTGCGCCTCAAAAGAGACATGGCCCATCATTCGAAGTTCGCCGATTTGCCTCGGAGGAAAATCCTGGTGGCCGGTTCGTCGGGAATGATAGGCACCCAACTGGTTGCTTTCCTGGACACTGGGGGGCACGAGGTATGGAGGCTAGTCAGAAGGAGTCCCAAGGAAGGGAAGAAGGAGCTCTCCTGGGATCCAGACTCAGGAATTCTGGATACAGGAATTCTGGAGGGTTTTGACGCTATCATCCATCTCGGAGGAGAAGGAATCGGAGACAAGCGATGGAGCAAGAAGAGGAAAGGCGCTATCAGGAGCTCCAGGGTGGATAGCACCGCTCTACTTTCCGAAGCCATAGCCAAGATGGAGGAGAAGCCGGAGACGTTTATCGTAGCCAGTGCGATTGGTTGGTACGGGGACCGTGGCGATGAGGAGTTGTCCGAAAAGAGTGCGATCGGGGAGGGTTTCCTCCCGGAAGTCTGTTCCGATTGGGAGAGCGCCTCGGCAGATGTACCCTCTGAAGTCAGGACTGTGTACCTTAGGTCAGGCATTGTCCTCTCAGGAACTGGTGGCGCTCTGGGGAAGATGCTGCTGCCTTTCAAGATGGGAGCGGGGGGTCCAATGGGAAATGGTAAGCAGTGGATGTCTTGGATATCTCTTGATGATGAGATATATGCTATCCATCACCTGCTTATGGAAACTGGATCCGAAGGTGTGTACAACCTAACTGCTCCAAATCCGGTTAGGCAGAAGGGGTTCGCTAAGACGCTGGGCAGAGTTCTGAGAAGGCCAGCATTCGCCCCCTTGCCTAGATTCGTGATCAAGATCTTGTTCGGAGAGATGGGGGTGAAGCTGACGCTGGAAAGTCAGAAAGTGCTCCCTAACAGGCTCTTAGAGGAAGGTTACGAGTTCCTTCACCCAGAGCTGGAGCCAGCACTGCAGGATACTTTGGGTCTGTGGTGACTCACAGATATCTAGGATCTAGACTCAAGAGAGAGTAGCATCTATCTAAAGGGTTCAAGACTTGTACCTCTATCCGGATGTATGACCATGTGGGAATACAAGGTGGTAGGGCACACCAAAAACAAAAAGCTCGAAGTAGAATTGAATATGCTGGGGAAAGAAGGATGGGAAGTCGTTGCCGGTGGTGTCGGTAGTTGGCCACATTCACAATTTGTCTTGAAGAGACCCGTTTGACTGTCACGCTACCCCTCAGCGTTAGTCGCTATTCCGTCTCTGTATGCTAGTCCCAGTGCCGCTGGAGCTAGTACTAGGCTAGCAATGAGTGACAGGCCGATCATGATGGCACAGAAAAGTCCGAAGGTGGAGAAGAAGCCCATCTCTGACTGGTTAATTATGGCAAATCCGGTGATGTCTGACATAGCCGATCCGAAGAGGGCGATACCAGATGCACCCCCCACTGCCTCTATCGACTTCATTGTGCTCATCCCCTTCTCCTTCTCCTCTCTGAAGCGTTCAATGATGTGGATAACGTAGTCTATCCCGACACCTAGGGAAATTGCGGCAATGGAAACTGTAACCATATTGAGTCCATAGCCTGCTATTCCAACTATCGCATACAACCATACAATCATCAAGAATATCGGAGCAGTGGTAATGGTTGCCAGCATCAGTGGCCTAGTACCCCAGAGAATAGAGAATAAGATAGCCAGGACGGAGAAAATAATCGCATAATTAACACCTGCCAGGAAGTAAGAAATAACTGACATCAGAGCCATATTGATGGCAATTCTTGGTAGAACTTGCAGTGGTTGTCTACGCACATCCCTCACCCTCGTTGAAACGGGAGAGTCCTCCCTGAATCCCCACCAGAGTGCAGTTATGCAGAATACTAGTCCCAGGAGAAGCGTATCTTGCAGGTCGTCCTGCATGGAGTCCGCAGCGACGAAGCGAATCACGGGTTCACCCGTTGGTATTGCCCATGTTACTGGATTTTCTGGGTCTTCGAACGCTGATTGCAAGTCTCCTCTCTCCCGATTGGGAGTGACAGAGAGGTTCTGGATGGGCGATAGATCCTGCTCCAACTGTGCCAGAGCCGGTTCGACGAGGGCGAACTGCTCGGGGCTTGAAATTCCGAAGCGTAGAGACGTTCTGGGGAATCTTGGTTCTTCTCCCGACGTTGTCAGCCATGGCCTTTGGAAATCTATCTCGCCTTCGACTTGGATGAACTCCCCGACGATGCTGGTTGAGAGGGCCGGATAACCGCCACTGGCCGGTACGCCCCTCGTCAACATGAACCCATAAAGGAAGGATAGGCACTTGCTATCCTCGATCGAAGGAACCGATATGAAATCCATATCCCTGTTGGGAACTTGGAGAGTCTTACACCCGACCCCCCCGTCATCTGAGTCGAAATCCCACCCTGCTTGTTCGAATGGTGTCTGGTTCCATGCCATCGCACCCCTGGTGTACCAGAGCATCAGATCGATCCCGATTAGCTCAACCTCGCCATTGGGCATCCTGGATATCTGATCTGGATCCTCCGGCCCGTGGGAGTTCATATTTCTGCGGAGTTCGTCAATCGCGTCAAGGACGAGCGGGTTTGAGATGTTCCCCTCGATCAAGATGTAAGCAGGCTCACCTTCGTCACTGAAGCGCTCGTTGATGAGGCCGACGCCGACTGCCAGGTCCGAGTCTGCATCGACGAAGTCCTCTACCTGGAAGTCGCCCTCCAGAGACAGCATGATTGGAGTCGCCAGGGCCGTGATTATGATGGAGACGATTACGACCACGGGAGCGAACCTTGCAGACTGAGAGGATACGAATGACAGCCAAGAGCTTGGAATCATGTGAATGATGTCCTTGGGCTCTTCGCCCAGTCTACCTCTGGACTCCAGCCATAGGTCGAAATCTAGTCTGGCAAGGGGAACCCATAGCCCTGTTAGGAAGAAGGCACAGAATACGCCGATTCCTGCCTCAATCCCGAACGACCTGAGTGCTGCAATACTCGATGTCATATTGGCCATGAATGCAACTATCGTAGTGACAGAAGTCAGCATGATGGCTAGTCCTACTTTGCTAATTGACTTGCGGACCGCCTGTTCTGAATTCGCTCCAGATCTACGTTCCTCCTTGTATCTGTGAAGACTATGTAGGCTATCGTCGATTTCCAGAGCCAAAATCAGTATCGGTAGTAGATTAGAGAACTGTGATCGGAAAATTATCTCATTCCCGGACCACTTTCCAAGGATGATTGCCCAACCGATCAATCCATACATCCAGACCAATGAAAGTAGCAGGCTAGTGGCCACTATCCCTACGTCCGAGACCCTCCTGAGACTTGCCCAGAGGAGTATCAATATGGAAAATCCCATCAATACGATCAGAAATGCGCTGGAGATTAGCTCTCGGTTTATTTCGACGTTGATTGACTCTGCGAACATCAGTGAGACGATTGTCTCATCGCTTTCTCTGAGATCTTCCTCCAGGGATAGGTAAAGCCACTCGACGGAACACAGGGGTTGTCCTAGGTCCTCTCTCTCCCTGCAGACCTCCACCGAGTGCCTAACTGGGTCAGTCTTCAGGTCTAGACCATCCCACTCGTAACCGAACTCCGAGCTGGCATTCTTCCAAGTGAAGGTCCAGCCGTTCTTCTGCATCTTGTCCCTGTCGAAGTTGACGATCATCCAAGCGGCTGATGCGGACCACCTTCCTCTTTGCCAGTTTTCTGAAACCAACGAGCCGTCCTCAGAGAATTCATGGCCTACCGGGCCGACTACGGCCCCCGTTTCATCTGGCAGGAAGCCCCGGTCGTTAGACAGGAACCTAAGGAACGCGCCATTGCTGTTGTTTGCCATTCTATGGGCTGCTAAGTCTATGTGGTCTTGCGTGACGTTCAGATCGTCGAAGGACAGGCAGTCCAGTTCCCCGCAGTCTGTCCAATTGGTTGGAGCTGGGTCGGTTGACGCATCTATGTCAAGGGTCGCAGCGAGCTTGAATGGATTTATCCTTGGTGATGTCAAAGAGGACTCATTAGCCATAAAGGTGCGGAATTCGGTAGCTAAGTCTAGAATTCCCAATACTGGATCTCCGGAAATCTCAGATGCCAAGGGGAGGTAGAATTCTGAAAACTGGCTCTCCCTCATTGTGACCGCGTTATGATCGATTTCCCTGAGGACAGTTAGATTGAGTATCCCCCCATTTGGCTCGGAGATTCCGCCACCGATGCCGGTAAAATCGGCAATCATCGTTACGTCTGAATCCGGCTCACCGAAGTATTCCGGGTTTCTGACAAAAATCCCGAAGCCCCAGATGTTTCCTGCTGCGGTGAATTCTTCCCTCAGGACCTGATTGGCATCCAGTTCTGGGGATTCCATTTCGTAGGACTCAATATCAATCGGTTCGAATGAAGCGATTATCCCGGGGATCATGAAAATTGAGACTACCACCAGAGCGAAGTGGACCTTTTTACGACGAGGAATCAAGTAGTCGGCCAGATCTTCGAAGTCTCTCATATTGCATTCGCAGCGAATTCGATATTTGACTGATTGTATTAGCCTACAGACCGCTGTCTTTGAGTGACTTCAGTGCCTCTATCTGTGACTTTGTGAGTTTCTCTGGTTCGGCCAATGCGAACTCAACGTCCAATGCACCGCCGGCGTGCCCATGTCCTTGCAGTCGTCTTCGATCGCCAATTCTGGTTCCACTTGGGATCTCTATCTGAAGCATCTTTCCAGATGGTGTCGTTATTCTCACTTTGCCACCAAGGGAAAGCATGGTGTAAGGTAATCTGACTTCCTGGATTAGCCTGCCATCCTCCCACCTACGACCCTCGTCTGCATCGAGTCGGACAGTGATTAGTAGGTCTCCCGAATCGCCCTCTGGATGCTCGTGCCCCATGCCCTTTAGGCGGAGCAAGTGACCGTGCTCGGCTCCTTCGGGGACTCTCACGGTAATTGTGCTCCCTTTCGTGATTACGCCGGTTCCTTTGCATGTAGAGCAAACCCTTGAGGTGCCGAAACTGGAACCGTTGCAATCCGAACACCGCCTCATTCTTCTGTGACTGAATTTGACTTCTGCACCACTAATTGCTTGGTCGAGTGAGATGTCCAAGCCTGCTTGAATGTCGGCACCCTTCGAAACTTGCTGTCTTGGTCTTGCCTCTCTCCTAGCACCCCCGAATGCAGGATCGAAGCCAGGACTCTGGCTACCTCTACCACCCATGAATTGTGAGAAAATATCACCAATATCGACTCCTCCGAACGGGGAGCGCTGCCTCCCACCTTGGAACATCTCCTCCATTCTCCTCTGCTGATCATACTGGCCCCTACCCTCAGCGGTTCCTATCGACTCGTATGCGGATTGTATTGCCTTGAACCTCTCTTCTGCAGCAGCGTCCCCAGGATTCCTATCTGGGTGGTATTGCCTTGCTAGCTTTCGATATGACCTCTTTATCTCCGCATCTGATGCATCCTTTGAGACATCCAGCGTTCGATAGGGGTCTTCGGGCATAACAGCTCTCCGGTAGGCATTATCCTTCAACCTGATGAGGAAAAGCGCTAACCGGTGTTCTAATGATTGGTGTCTCGCTGGGAGTGGCATGGGAGTCGGTTGGGCGGTCTTCAGGAACTATGCTGGGCACGCGAAAGAAATTCTTGGAGATGTGACAGACTACCCTCGTTTCTTCCTAATGCCTCCTTCTGCAATGGTCGAGGCCTCGGATAATGGGACGAATATTGTGACTCTTCTCGAGCCAGATGAGCATATCGACCATGAGGTTGAGTTGGTATTCAAGCTGGGGGATGACCTGACACCTACACAGATGTGCGTGGGAATCGACACGACAAATAGAACTCGACAAACTATGGCCAAGGTTGAAGGTTGGCCGTGGTTAGAAGGTAAGGGCTTCAGGGGTTCGGGTGTTCTTGGGACATGGACTGATTGGAATGATGGAGAGATGGAGATCGGCCTCTCAGTTAATGGAGAGACTAAGCAATTGTCCTCAACCAACCTAATGGTTCACTCCGTAGATTCTCTTCTTTCGCACCTAAATCGCTGGTACGACCTGGAAGCAGGCGACTTCGTCTGGACTGGGACGCCAAAGGGTGTCGGACCGATGAGTCCTGGAGACGTCATTAATGCGTGGATGAAGGACTCTGAGGGAGTAACCATTAGCATGCTTAATGCGGTGTGCGAGTAGTCTGTGATAGGGGATTAGTATGGACTCCGGATCGAGGAGAATCACAAACACTTGGCTGATAGATGACAGTGGCGTAGCTAACAAGGGAGACTTCCTGCTGAATCAAGATGGGACTTTCTCGTCTAGTAGCGGTGACGAGGATGTAGTGGAGACCATTGACGGGTCGAAGCGCCTTGTGACCAGGTCCCTTCAGAACTGGCATACGCATTTGGCCATGGTACTGAACAAGTCGATGGGAGAGGGTTTGCCTCTGATGGAATGGCTCGAGACGTCCATATTCCCCGTCGAGAAGAGATTGACCGAGAAGTTCGTCGAACATGGCACCAGAGCGGCCATTGCGGAGATGATTGCGACTGGGACAACATTTGCTTGTGACATGTATTTTCATCCGGAAGTCGTGGGTGGGGTTGTAGCTGAAAGCGGAATCCGTGGGAAGGTCTGCGGACCCATTACTGATTTTCCAACTCCATCGTATCCGGAAGGGGCTGGACAGGCTCTGAAGAATATCGAAAATCTCCTGTCAAAAGATTCTCCTGATTCGGATAGGGTCGAGTACGGAATAGGGACTCATTCTGTATACACCTGCTCGGAAGAGACGTTGCTGAAGGCATCCGAGCTGTCTCAGAAAAGTGGGTGTACCCTAAGCATACACACTTCCGAAACTAGGGGAGAAGTTGCTGAATGTTATGATAAGCACGGAATGTACCCTGTTGAGTACTTGGACTCAATCGACTTCTTCACCGAGGGTACGGTCTGCGCTCATTGTGGTTGGGTGACTAAGAAAGAAATGCGCATCCTAGCTGGACGTGGTGCTCATGCAGTACACTGCCCGACGAGCAATCAGAAGCTGGCGTGCGGAGGCACCATGTCATACCCCGCAATGACGGAGGCGGGGGTGGACGTCAGGCTGGGAACTGATGGTGCTGCTAGCAACAACTCGTTGGATATGAGGGCGGAGGCTAAGGCGGCTAGCCTGGTGCAGAGGCATGACCATTGGGATGCGAGGATTCTGGGCCCCGAAGAGACTTGGTCACTGGCGACTAAGGGGTCCAAAGACTGGGTTACCTGGGATCTCTCTGACATCAGGATGAGGCCTTGGGGCAAAGACGGTAGGAGGTTACTGCCGAATCTAATTTACTCCGGGGCAAGGGTGCTTGACGTGTTCGTGGATGGGGAAGAAATTCGCAGAGATGGAGTTACCTTGACTTTGGATGAAGGAGGGGCCTCCCAAGATCTGGAGTCCTCTGTTGAGGATTACTACGGCGAGTTGTAAATCATGGGTGGAATAGGAAAGCGGCTCCGAGCACGGCATACGCTGACAATAGCATTGCACCTTCCAACCAGTTTGACTTTCCATCTGCTGCAATCGAATTGACAATCAGAACACCTAGGAATGCGGAGACTGTCTCGAGCATTCCGAATTCGAAGGTCAATGGGACGCCTAATAGCCATGCGAAGACAACCATTAGTGGGGCTACGAAAACTGCAATCTGAGTGGATGATCCCATAGAAATTGCGAAGGAGAGGTCCATCTTGTCCTTGGCGGCTACTGAGACAGCGGTGAAGTGCTCAGCTGCGTTTCCGAATAGGGGGATTAGTATTACCCCGATGAAGAGATGTGGTAGTCCAAAATCTTCAGCCGCGGATTCCACTGAGTGTACGAGAATCTCGGCCATCCAAGAAACTAGAATCGTAGCTAAGACCAGTAAGATTACTGCATCTCTCTGAGTCATTTCCGGTTCTTCGTGATGGCTCCCGTCTGTTGCAAAAAGATGAACGTGGGTCCGGAACTGGAAGTATAGAAACAGGCCGTACATCATCAGCAGGATAACGGCCGCAATATGACTCAGATCTTGAAGTCTAGAGTCTCCAACGTCTCCTCCGACGGTTGAGTGGAAAACCGTGGGAATTACGAGGACAATCATTGAGAGAAGGAGGAGCGATCCATTCGAGCTTACTTGAGTCTCTGAGTAACTCTGCTCCGAATGGTGAATTCCACCCCAAACAAATGCTAGACCCATGACCAACAATAGATTTCCTAAAATGCTTCCAATTAGACTGGCTTGAACTAAGTGAACATAGAATGATTGGGCCTCTACATCTACAGCCTTGGATGCTTGGAAGATTAGTAGGGCGGCAATGATAAGTTCGGCGGCATTTCCGAACGTAGCATTCAGAAGCCCACCGAGTGACTCAGAAGTTCTCAGTGCTATTTCCTCGGTAGCCCGACCCATCAGGAACGCAAGTGGCATTATGGCTGCCAATGACGAGAAGAAAGCCATCGAATAGTTGTGTTCTACATAATTGAAATAGACTGTTGCAGGTATTGCAATAAGTAGGATGTTCAGTTTTGTTTCTCGGGGATCCATTGCTCTGATCCAACTTACCGATTCGGTCATATTTCGCCGTGGTACAGTTTTCTAGGTCAATGTTACGCCTCCACACGGAGCGTTCTTGTCGTATTTGCAACACGAGGAGTCATGGAGGTCGCATTCAGAATAGCAATTTCTGGTTCCCCAGGGGCTGGAAAGTCGACAATTTCCTCGTTGCTTGAAAATATGGGATATCGTATTGAGACGGTAGAGAGTCTTGCCGATGAGTTTGAATGTATAGGGGAGGTTGATTCTCGGGACGGAGCGAGGCCGATTGACGTAGAGAAACTGCAAAAAAAACTCAAGGTGGCATGGGAAGAAGATCCTGAAGGTCCGACTGTCATCGATGGTCATCTTTCTCACCTACTAGATGTAGACTGTGTGGTTATTCTGAGATGTCGTCCAAGAGATCTACGGGAAAGGCTAGCAGGGAGGTCATACTCAAGTCAAAAAATCAATGGAAACGTCGATTGGGAGATTCTCGGTGGACCGTGGGCGGAGATTGAAAGTGGAAACGCAATAGTCGAGTTTGACACATCAAGTGAAAGGCCTGAGTCCATAGTCGCAGCAATTCTCCAATGGGTATCAGATGACTTCAAGCCAAGAAGTCCTCGCAATCCGATTGACTGGGTAGGTAAAGGAGAGGTCTGAGATGTTCGAAAAAATGAGAGAGAGGTGGACAAAGGCGATTACCCCATTAGTTCATAGGATGGAAGGGGTGGATCCCAGCACCCTCACCTGGACAAGTCTGGCTCTGTCCCTGTTGGCATTCTATCTGCTTATGGACGCAGGGCGAAATACGGAGGGTGCAGTATACATCATTGGAGGAGTACTCATCGTCCTGATTGCAGGAGTTCTGGATGGTCTAGATGGGGCTCTAGCAAGGCATCAGGGAACGGATGGCCCATATGGGGACTTTCTTGATCACACCATTGACAGGATTGTGGATGTTGGAATCCTAGTGGCTATTGGCATGAATGCGGACTTCGTGAATAACCCTAGCTCGGGGTATATCGCTGGTCTGCTTACTCTCTTCGGCTCCTATATGGGTACACAAGCCCAATCTGTCGGACTAGGCAGAATCTACGGTGGATTCTCCAGAGCAGATAGGATGGTGTTGACCTTGGTTGCTCTAATCGTGACAGCATGGCAGGCACACGAGGGTGCCTCGGGAGTCTCTATCGAAAGTTATCACTGGTTGGCGGATTGGGCATTATTGGGCAACAGTGAGTTGAATGGGATGACGTTTGCATTAGCAATTTCCGCTTGGGGGGGTGTTTACACATTCCTAGTTAGGTTCGTAAAAACAAGGAATGGTTTGATTGCATGAGTGGAAACTGATTTTGGTGGTGAAAACTCGCTTCTTTCTACTATAGAGTGGGGCAACGGTTATCCTCTGTTCAACTCGCCTGAGAAACATGAAGCACCTGATTGATAGAGTTCTAGAGCTTCAGGATGACGAGGTAAGGCCTCCAAAGGTACCTGAAATTGAAGAGGTACCAGATCTAGAAAATCTACTGAAATCCCTTCAGCCGAAGATTAGAGTCTTTGGTTGTGGGGGGTGTGGATCCAACACAGTCGCCCGATTAGAGCAAGAGGGCTTGTTCGATGATGAATATGTCAAGGGGATGGCAGTAAACACAGATGCTCAACATCTGTTGAGAGTGAATGTGGAGAACAAGGTCCTGATTGGTCGCTCCGCCCGAGGCAGGGGGGCGGGGGGTGACCCGGAGAAGGGAGAGCAAGCGGCATACGAGTCGGAAAGAGCGCTGAAAACAGAGGTTGAGGAGTGTGATCTTGCATTCATAACCGCGGGTCTAGGGGGTGGCACTGGGACAGGGAGTGCACACGTCGTAGCTAGGCTAGCGAAGGCATCCGATGCACTGACGATTGCGGTTGTTAGCTATCCCTTCGTTTCTGAAGGAGCTGTGCGAAGACAGAATGCGGAATGGGGGCTAGAGAGGTTGAGGGAGGTGTGTGACACAGTCATCGTCCTTCCAAATGAGAGATTGCTAGAAGTTGAGGGAGTTAGGGACCTTCCCCTAGATGCAGCATTCAGAGTAGCGGACGAACTGCTGATGAGGAGTATTTCTGGAGTCTCGGAGATGATTGCCAAGGAGGGTGTGGTCAATCTTGACTTCCAGGACCTGCGGTCAGTAATGGAGAACGGCGGCGGGGTGGCGATGATTGGCCTAGGTGAGGCGACTGTAGAGGAAGGTGCAGAGAAGGCTACCATGGAGGCATTGCAATCGCCTCTTCTTGATATTGACATCTCCGATGCGAGAGGTGCTCTGGTGAACGTGGTCGGTGGACCTGGTTTGACTCTCGGAGAGGCAGAGCAGTGTGCAAAGATAATCCGGGAGAGTATCAACCCATATGCTAGGATGATTTGGGGTGTTACGACAGATGACTCGATGGGGAGCGACATCAGGGTTCTTCTCGTTCTGACCGGAGTGAAGAGCGAGCAGATTCATGGGGCGGCCCTTCATACTCAGATGAGAAACCTCAGAAACAGAACGGTAGAATTCGTAAGTTAGATTCTGTACAAATTAAAGAATAGAAGACCTTTGTCTTCCCGTCGTCCTTAAATGGAATCTGTAGGTCGCCGTGATGCTTCTAGGTGGTAACATGGCGGTTGAGAATTCCAAGGTAGGCCCGATTGAAGAGATTGCTCAGTCTTGGCAGGACGAGATCGAAGGTCGTGTAAAGGGCCTTCAGACTGGTTCCTACGCCAGAATTTTGAAGATGGCGAAGAAGCCTTCCAAGCAAGAGTTTAGGCAGACCGTGATAGTTTGTGGGATTGGGATGTTTGTGTTGGGCGCGATTGGTTTCGTAATCCTAGCTCTGATGGTCAATGTTTTCCCTCCATTCTTCAATTGGTTGATAGGCTGAGGTGGTAAAAATGTCAGAAGCTTACACTGTGTATATCAGAAGCGGAGAGAAGATTCTACTGATGCAGCGATCGGATGAGGTTGCTGACTTCCCTGGCGCATGGGATGGAATCTATGGCGTCGGAGACCCCAGTGATCACGATTCTGTAGTATCGAGGATTTCGGAATGTACGGGGATTAGTCCTGAGAACATGAGTTTGGTTCGCTCTGGTATGGCTAGGGGTCTTGCCTATGGGAATCGTCTTAATGACGTGACTCCGATACTTTTCATCACCGAGGAGACGGAAATCAGCCCAGGTGGGTTGTACAAGAACAGCGAATGGGTTGATCCCGGGAAGGTTCAGGACAAAGACTACGCTACACCCCAACTAAGGGAGATGTACGGTGACGTTGCTTCTTACCTATACATACTCAAGACTTCAATCGGGCAAGAGCAAAACGTAGCAGGTGAAATCAGGGCAAGATTGTCAGGAACTGGTTCTCTGAAGGACATTCAAGACAAGATCTTCGGAGTTCTCAGTCCGCATTACATGAAGGGATTCATCTTCATAGAGGCTACTGCGATGCACCACGTTCAGAAGCTGATAGGTCGCGTTGGAGTGGGAGTAACACCTCTAAAAAACTGCAGCAAGGTGTTGGAAGGCGAGGCCCCTCTAGAGGACGTTCTGCCATACCTAGAGCCGAAAGCAGCAACTTCTGGAATAGAAGAGGGGTGCATAGTCGAGATCTCAGGCGGCGCATTCAGAGGACAGGCGGCACGAGTAACCAGAGTTGCCGAGTCAAAGGAAGAGGTCACTGTTGAGTTATTCGAAGCCGCAGTACCGGTTGCGCTAACAGTTAGGGCCGACCAAGTAAGGGTCACCCAGAGGGTGGAGTGATCGTAAAAAGCGTCCTTGTTTCAATTTACATCATTATCAAATAGGGAGAGCAAGTCGGCGAGTTCCGCGATAAGAGGTCATTTTCATGTCAGCACGAAATGAAACCCCCCACAAAGTCATTCAATCACTGGGGCTGAAGAAGTGCAACGGATCGTGGGAAGCCTCTGTGGAGAATCTGACAATGGATCAGGTCAAGGAGATAGCAGAGGGTCAGAAAGACCGTTTGACTGGTAAGTCAATTTATGCACGCTGCAGGGAAGTAATGGGGACGTGCGTCTCCATGCGAGTTAGAGTAGAAGGAATGGAGCCCAAGGTGGCTCTGAACGCAATGAGCGAGGGGGAGTTTAGCGAACATTTCAGCTAGATTCGCCACGAATTGCGGGAGAGGCATGAGCCTCGCGAACCGCAGAGGTGGGAAAAATGAGAGAAAATCTACAAACTGCAATTCAACAGGCGCTAGAGGAGGCCCCAGAGAGGGGTTTCGTAGAATCCATCGAGATTTCTTTCACAATCAAAGATGTCGACCTGAAGATTCCAACAAATAGAATTCAGGAGGAGGTCAGACTTCCATCTGGCAGAGGTAAGCCGGTCAAGATTGCCATGTTCGCCGGAGGGGAGATGGCTGCCAAGGCTAAGGCAGGAGGCCTAGAAGTAATTGATCCATCTACAATCGAGGATCTTGGTGGGGATCGTCAGAAGGCCAGGAAACTGGCTAAGCGCTACGATTTCTTCCTTTCAGAGATCCCCCATATGGGGACGGTCGGTAGATTCCTGGGTGGTGTATTGGGGCCAAGGGGAAAGATGCCTCGTCCGGTCCCTCCTACTCTGGATCCGTCTGCTCTAGCATCAGGTCTCAAAGATACGGCAATTGTCCGTTCTAGGGACAGGGTAACATTCCATACTGCATTAGGCTCGAGAGAGCAAGGTATCGACGACTTGACCTCAAATGCTGTAGCCATTTGGGACAGGGTCACTGGGAAGTTGGAGAGAGGATCTGGAAACATTCGATCTTGCTTTGTCAAGACATCCATGGGCCCTTCCATTAGAGTCGAGGTGATCTTGTGATTCCAAAGGTAGCAGGATGGAAGAAGGATAGCGTTTCCGAGTTGACGAAGATTTTCACCAGCGACGGAGTAGTAGCCGTCGTCGATGTCTCGGGTGTTCCTGCCAGTAACATGATCGATATGCGAAACACTCTGAGGAAGCGAATGAGCATCACTATGGCCAAGAAGTCATTGATGAGAATTGCTTGGTCCGAGGCTGGAAGACCGGAGGGCGAGATAGAATCGCTTCTGAAAGGGGCGCATCAACCCTGTATTGTACACAGTGACTCGATGAATGCATTCGAGA
>CAXEIX010000013.1:0-12526 GCA_963996605.1 uncultured Candidatus Poseidoniales archaeon
TTCAGCCAAAGAAGACCCTCCTTCAAGCAGTAGCGAGACTAAACCACCGCCACGCGCGAAGAAGAGAAGGTTCGCACCCATCAAGATAGCAAATCAGATTCCAATGCGCAGGCGGAAGGAAATCGAAAAGGCTCTCGGAGAGGTGGGGGAGAGTCCTACAAAGTGGTCTCGTAATGGCGGAACGAAGAATCATGTTTTCATGAGGAAGAGAATAAAACCCGGTACGATTAGACACATGGAGTATGATCTTCTAGATGTTGAGATTGGAGAGTCATGGCCCGTTCCAATTAGTGTAATTCATGGTTCTCGTCCAGGTCCTGTAGTGACTCTACTGGGGGCTGTCCATGGAGACGAATTAGTTGGCCCTCTAGCCTTAACTTACCTCTGCGGCCCCAACTTCATGGGTCCAGACAGGGTGATTGATGCCAGCGCTCTGTCCGGGACAATTAGAATAGTTCCCATCGTCAATCTCCCAGGATATAGGAGGATGATTCGTGACTTCCCAGATGGCAGGGATTTGAACAGGTGCTTTCCTGGGAAACCTGACAGCAATACCACTTCCAGAGTGGCTCACAAGCTTTGGAGCAAACTAATCTCTACCAGCGACTATGTCGTAGACCTTCACTCAGCAGCAAAGGGAAGGACAAATATCCCGCAGATTAGGGCCAACCTTGCACATGCAAGCAGCAATCGAATTGCTAGGTCGTTCGGAATCGAGACAATTCTGGATAGCAAGGGGCCAAGAGGATCAATGCGTAGGGTAGCTAACGAGGAGGATATCGCATGCATCACTTACGAAGGAGGAGGTTCGGATGAGGCAGACCCTGAGTCTGTTCAGATCTCCATGTATGGCATAATCAACCTACTCAGGAGCCTAAGGATGCTACCCGGATACCCTAGCAAACCCAGATTCAGGATACTAGCTTCTGGATCGGTCTGGATTAGATCTGATCAGGGCGGTCTTCTCGATGTCCTTGCTCCTGCAGGGAGCTTCGTCGAGGAAGGCGAGATAGTGGCCACAATCACCGATCCTGAACTTCCTGGGGTTCAGCACGACGTCGTTTCACCAATCAGGGGTTTGCTGATCAGTTCTGCAACTCATCCATTCGTAAATTCGGGATCCCCAATCGGTCACCTGCTTCCGGTCAAGAGAGGTGTCACAACACTGAAGAAGAGGCTAGACGACGAGGGATGTTTGATAATCAGCGGTTCTGATGGCGAGCCACCATGGAGGGAGGACGAGGAAATTGAGGACATTGCTGTCTTCGGAGAGTGGTCGGGAGGATCACCAGACGCAGAGTGGGGGCCAGCTGGCTCTACGGACGAAGAGGAAGACAACTGATCGACTCACGAGGAGTGACTCAGAGGGTCTTCAACTGCCTGGTTCCTACTCCACCAGGGCCCATCCAGGAATCAGGCTTGTTGCCCAGGATGTCATCTAGTTGCGACATGTCATCATCAGTTAGTCGCCTTGCGACATCTATGCACCCCATGTTGTCCTCAATCTGGGAAGGTGTCGTTGCCCCCATCAAGATGGTCGAGACGTTGGGATTCTTCAGACACCATGCCAGTGCAAGCTGAGCAGGGGAACAACCTATCTTGTCTGCATAATCAACGATTTTTGAGACCACTTCGAACTCACCCTTCTGTTTTCTTTCCTCTAGATCTTCTAGAAGCCATTCGTATCCCTCCTGAGTCGCTCTGGAGTCATCAGGAATCCCATCTAGGTACTTCCCAGTTAGGAAACCAGATCTTAGAGGACTCCATATGGTTGTTCCCAAATTGTACGGTGGGTTAAACATCGGGAAATACTCGTTCTCGAACCTATCCCTGTGTAGCATGTTGTATTGTGGTTGCTCGAACTGTGGTGGTTCGAGACCCTCGCTTCTGGCTATCCAGAACGCCTCCGTAATCTGCTGGGCAGACCATTCGCTAGTTCCCCATGCAGTAGCTCTGCCTGACCGAACCATCTGTGACATTGATCTAACAACGGTTGAGGTGGGTGTGTAGGGATCTGGTCTATGACAGAAAAGCAGGTCAACGTAGTCAAGCTGTAGTCGAGACAGTGATGCATCCAGACCCTCGCTGCAGTGTTTCATTGAAAGTCCGGATTCGTTAACACCGGAGCCACCCCAGAATGTCTTGGTTGTTATGACTAAGTCTGAGCGACGCCATAGTTCAGAATCCTCCTCCTGGAGTTCCTTCAGAGCTATTCCAAAAATCCTCTCTGCCTCTCCATTGGGGTTTCCATAAGCCTCTGCATGGTCGAAGCAGTTCACTCCAGAATCTCGAACCATCCTCATCAGTTCCTTGGCCGTCTTGACTCCCTCATCACCAGACAGCCTGTGCTTGATTCCATAAGTGGCCCAGAATCCGTATGATAGGACAGAGACTTGAATTCCAGTATTTCCCATCATCCGATAGTACATGTTTTCATGACTCATATTAGAATCCGAAAAGGCCTCCCTTTGAGAACCCTCTGAGGCAGATTCATCTCAGAATTTTTTATTGAAACGCTGAATCACGATCCATCCTTGGAGAATTTGATCATGAAGTCCCACGCGATCCCATTGGTGTCAACTGTCCCCCCGTTACCAACAAAAATCAATGGTCCATCAGGGTCAAACTCCTCTTCGTAGGGGTTGTGATCTGCCGCATATAGAGTCACAAGAGAAACTTCCGAACCGTTCTCGCAATCGGTGAATGACTGGATTGAGTAGAACGTCGAAGGAGAGTTGGAATCGGGAATGGATCCCTGACATCCATTCATTTCCGCCCACAAGAGGAGATTCTGAATTGCTCCGTGCTCTTGGGCCTCGACATTGGGCAGATGGATCGCATCATTGGAATATAGGATTATTTGATCGACAAGTCCGTGGATTTCCATCACTGGGATAGAGGAGTAATCGGGTTCCGGATCATCGAGCAAGTAGTAGGACATGCAAGCTACGGCTGCAAACACATCACTGTGCTCATTGGCCAGCTTTTGGCTTAGCGCGCATCCATTTGACCAACCAGTTAGGTAAACTCTGCTCTCGTCCACGGAGTGATTAGTGACAACCCTGTCGACAATCTCCATTATCAGTCCAGTATCATTCAGACCTAGCTCACCTGCAGCGCTGCAACAGTATCCAGCATTCCATGAGTTCTCGAATCCTTGTGGCCAAACCGCTATCGCACCATTGTCCTCTGCGATCTCATCAAATTCGGAAAGAGCTCTCTGGTCTTCCATTGTCAGTGTGTTTCCATGCAGATCAATAACCATGGGTACCTTTTCTGATAGATTAACGGTACTGGGAACAAGTACATTCCAACATCTCTCTAGTTCCTCGTGCACCATGCACTCTACGTAGTCCAAACCCTCGAAATCTCCCGCGAGGGAGTCATCTGATGAGTCTCCGACAGAAGATTCGCTACCACTAGAAAGGCAACCCCCAATTGAGGTTGAAACGAGAACCAGGATGATTATCATGGATCTATTCCTAGTACGCATGTAGATACCGAGATATTCCGTGTAGAAAAATTATGCCTAACCCTAATTGGATGAACTAATCCATACTCCAATTCGATATTTGCATTCTTCCCGAATAATCTATGTCTGAATTTCGAGAATTTAGATTTCATCATTTGACCATGAAAAACTCGGTGCTTCTGGTAGATCTACGCCTTTATTCTCTGGCCGGACCGCTAATCTCTCCGGGCTCACCCCATATGCCTCTAGTGCCTCTTGCAATTCTCTAGCCCGTGAAATCCTAACCCCAATTAATGCCCCACCTCCGGTTAGGCCGATTAGAAGGACTACTATTCCAATAATTCCAGCAGGACTTGAAATCATTGAGAGGATTTTATTCTCTGATTCTGGTTCCACCCACGTTGAAACCATAATGCTCCATTCAATCTCTGTGACGTAACTACCTTCCGAAACAACGGCCTTAATCTTCTGAATCGAAACTCCCTCATCGCAAACCTGTATCTGGAGATCGTTCATTGGGTTCTTACAGTCGATTGGAAGTAGCAAAATCTCCTTCCCACTATCGCTAGTATTCATTTCCAGGGAGTAACCGCTCATCGACCAATATATTGTCGCTCCTACTGATGATTGAATTCCCGATATAGTCACTCTGAAAGACTCGTTTGCTGAGTCCCAATACACAGGTAACTCATCGTAAGAATAAGGTCCATCGTAGATTTCACCATTGCTTAGATACACTGTTCCAGCAGATTTCCCATAATTTGCAAAAATTTGGTCCAGTCTGTTCACAAACTCGTCTACATCTTCGTCACAGTCATCGTCAATCCCATTCCACTGTTCAATAGCACCAGGGAATATGCTCCCTACTAGATCGTCACAGTCTTCATACTCGTAGAAGCCATCATTGTCTCTATCGTAGTCAGTGAAAACTGGACTTGAGAGCCCACGAGAGACCTCGACCCCATCGTCTACTCCATCTTGATCTGAATCGGCTGAGTCAAACATTGTACTGTAGTTGTGGTACTCAGAGTAGTCAGATAGGCCGTCCCCATCAGTATCAAGATCATAGAAGTCCTCATCGACAACATCGTCGCAATCATTGTCTTTGCCGTCAAGCTCCTCCGGCCTCTCCGGTGCTCTTTCGAAATCATCATCATCACAGTCTTGGAAGTGATACCAGCCATCGAGATCGGCATCCGGATCTGCAACCAGTGGATCTGACAACATTTCATTCAACTCTGTTCCATCAGGGATGCCATCGCCGTCCGTGTCCCCGTCTCCTGGATCAGTTGAGAAGTAATGGAATTCTGAGTAATCGGTGATGCCATCCCCATCTGAGTCTATCCAGAAGAAATCCTCATCGCTCTCCTCATCACAGTCATTGTCCATTCCATCCAGAATCTCCGGGACTCCCGGAGCAAAACTAGAGTCATTATCATCGCAATCCTCGAACCAGTAGGCACCGTCACCATCAACGTCCAAATCCACGGTCAATGGATCGCTTCCATAAACCTCAACCTCCTGATCGTCAGAAATTCCATCACTATCTGAATCCGGACTAATAGGACTAGTTCCATGGAGGTGGAACTCGTCCCAGTCGGACAAACCATCTCCATCTTGATCAGATTCATTGTACCCCTCGTCCTCAAATCCATTGCAATCGTCATCCTTCCCGTTAAGCAATTCCGGCATTCCGGGGTTAACACTCGCATCGTCGTCATCGCAGTCTAGGAAGTGGTAGTATTCGTCTGAGTCGTTATCCGGATCAAATGTGAGTGGATCAGACAACCAATTGACAACCTCATCATAGTCGTTCAAGCCATCTCCATCGGAATCTTGCGAATTAGGATTCGTCCCGTAAATAATCACTTCTTCGTAGTCGTCTAGACCCTCATTATCAGTATCGGGATTGATTGCATTGGTACCATAGACAACAATTTCTTCGTAGTCGTCCAAGACATCACCGTCAGTATCTGGTTCCAAAGGATTAGTCTTGTGAACCTCTGTCTCGTTGTAATCGCTCAAACCATCCCCATCGTCATCGTCATCCAGGAAGTCGCAGTCCCCGTCGGAGTCCGTGTCGGTGGGGCTCGATGAGTTGTCCAGGGGGTCTGTAGAGCAGGACTGCTCTACCAAGTCCTCGAAACCATCCCCATCGTCATCGTCATCCAGGAAGTCGCAGTCCCCGTCGGAGTCCGTGTCGGTGGGGGTCGATGAGTTGTCCATGGGGTCTGTCAAGCAGGACTGCTCAGCAGTGTCGTTCCACCCATCATTGTCGTCATCTTCATCATTGTAGTCTGGCCACCCGTCTCCGTCAAAGTCTGTCACATTCCCTACTCCATGGAATATCACTTCCCAGGAGTCAACGGTTCCCGAGTTTGATCCAGATACGGAATCTCTGACTTTCAATGTCCAATCGCCTTGTGATGACTCGTCCCAGTGTTGAACGGTGCCGAACCTCCAATTTGAGTAGTCCGCGTTGTTGTCCGTGTGCTCTTCTGCGAGCCAAGATTCGTGACCACTTGGGGATTGGAGTACTATGTCCAGTTCTCCCCTGGCGTCGTGTGTGATATCTACAAAAATATCAACTGACTCCAAGCGTAGGTCTACTGGAACAGAGAGATTAAACTCAGTCCAAGTTGAGGGTCCATTGTCAATATCGAGGTTAGGAGTGTACGGTCCAAAGCTAGCATTGGTCTCTACTCCGCTACTGCTCCAATTCAGTGCTAGGGAAACCGCTGCTCCAGCGTCTACAGCACCGAATCCGAATTTGTGCGAAACATCGTGACCTGCTCCGTTTACGTTCCACGATGAGTCATTAGCATCGTTTTTTCTTGAGGAATGTACTAGGATATTCTGGACATCCCTCCAAGTCAGATCGGGATTCGCCTCAAGAACAAGGGCGATGACTCCAGAAACCAGAGGCGTAGCACTGGAGGTGCCCCCAAAGTCATGAGTAACATCACCCCCGTCGTATCCTCCGGTCCCAGTAATGTCAGTTGTAGTGATCCCTTCGTAAGTCGGTGACCCCCCATTTGAGTGAGCTGTAACCAAGATGTTTGCACCAGGTTCGGAATACCACGACTGCTTCCCGTAGTGAGTAATTGCTGCTACTGCAATGGAGTATCTGCTATTGGAATATCCGTCATAGTTTGAGTTGTCATCAGCATCTAGTCCATTACCTGCAGCCCATGTGTATATGTTACCAAGTCCCGATCTACCATTGTATATCGAGTCTTCAATTGCCGCGATAGTTATCGGACCCGGACCATCTAGAATGTTACCAGAGTCAAATGGGCCCCATGAGTTAGAGTATATGTCAATGCCACCATTGTGATAGCTCAATGCATCGGCACCAGTTGAGTCTGAGAACCCACAAGCGATCAGCCTGTGACCAGCAATACTGGCCCCAAATGCAGCTCCCGTGACTCCGATCGAATTATTTCCTGTTCCAGCAGCAACTCCGGCTACCGCCGTCCCGTGCCCATCCGAGGAGTTTGGATTGGGATCAGAGTCATCACCACACCAGTCGTAAGAGTGGACTGATACGTAGTTGTCAGAAAGGTCGGGGTGTGAATGTTCCACTCCATCATCAATCACACTGATCACTACTCCAGATCCATTGAATGAGTCCCAGACTCCCATGACATTGGCATCCTCTCCTGCTACCCCACTGGTCTGTCCAGAGTTGTAGAGATGCCATTGATCATCGAAGTATGGGTCATTTGGCTCGAATTTGGGAGAGAAAATCTTCTCAATCAGAGGGGAGAATGACTCGATTTCACCCTTCTCGAGTGACATAGTAAGAGCCTCGACAGCAGTTCCAGCATCTTCAAATGTCCAGATATATGATCCCCTGAGAACCGTCACTGGCTCGCTATCATCAGGTTTTGCTTCTGTATTGTGGTGATCCTCCATCGCCACTCCCGTCACCACTAGCCAAGAGTTAACTTCGTCGAGAGAGTCTTCATCATACATTTCTATGTCAGATACCCTATCGAAGGCCGCCTGAACTGTTTTGGAATATGATTTCATCACGTCATTGACAATAACGGGTGCGGACCCATCATCATCCTCTGCTAAAACTTGACCGAATGGTGCGAAAATGATAATCAAGATCACTAACGATGCTACTCTCACAACTCGTCTCCGGAATCTGGAGAATATAGCAGTTCGTTTTCGTTGCTAGTAGATTATCAAGGTTGCATTATGGTAACATGGGAGTCTAAACTGAAATATTGATTAAATCCCTCTCAAACACGACCTCAGAGGGCTAATTGTTTCTATTCTCCTCTAAACTCGGATATCGCAGAGTGGACTTCATCATCTGTCATCATTCTCTTCTGACTCTTCGCTACCTCGAACATATGCACCACGAGATTATTTTCAGCTTCGTAGCCATTCCTCTCCAGCCAGTGAATGACGTTCGACCGCCCGCTCATGTGTCCTATCCTGATGACCTGTTGAAGGCCGAAATCACCAGCTGGAACTCCAGAGTACACTCGGTCAGCAAGCCAGTTGTCGCCTTTGTTCATCGCTTTGATTACCGCGGAAGCATGAACTCCAGTACCAGTCTCGAAAGCATCCTCGCCGAACACTGGGTAGTTATGAGGTAGCGCGACTTCAACGTATTCGTGTGCCTTCCTTGTGTATTCGTTGAGCATCGTAAGGTCATTCTTGATTACTCCCATTAGACTCAGATTTACCAGAGTCTGATCCAGAGGGGCATTTCCAGCTCTTTCACCCACTCCAAGGGCCGTTCCATGAATCACATCGGCACCTGCTTCGTAGGCAGCTAGATTGTTTGCCACTCCCAGGCCCCTGTCTTGATGTCCGTGCCAATTTACTTCGATGTCCCTCCTTTTCACTCCTGAGTCTGGAATCACCTCATCTTGAATAAATCCTAGAAGTTTCCTGACTCCATTGGGGGTTACATGCCCGCAGGTGTCGCAAACACAAATTCTATCTGCGCCTAATTCGATTGCTCTTGAGTAGACTTCCTTGATTTCCTCAGGCTTGCTTCTAGTTGTGTCCTCGGTGACGAACATCACTGGAATATCGTTATCGACAGCGAAGGTTACCGCCTTTTCCGCTGTGGATATGATCTTGTCCATCGTCCATCCCTCGGCAAACTGCCTAATCGGACTAGTCCCAAGAAAGGCACTAGCCTGGATCCGCGTCTCGTGTTTTGCCTGTAAGTCGACCAGTGGTTCAATATCGGAGACCACAGTTCTAACTGCGCACCCAGGACGCAGACTGTAGTCCCTATCCCCCATATGACCCAGCATCGCATCTATGTGGTCAATATGGAAAGGACCAGCTCCGGGAAGCCCCAGGTCAACCTTCTGAATCCCGAGACTCTCCATGTAGTCAATCAATTCTATCTTCTGTTCTATCGAAGGGTTTCTTGCACTAGGGCTCTGCAGACCGTCTCTGAGAGTTTCATCGTCAAACCACAACTCATGTGGATGATTCGACTCGTCTCTATCAATGGAGTAGTCAATAGAATTCCAGTCATAGATTAGGTCATGCTCTTCCAATGTCTCACCCTTGTCCTCCCATGGTACGCTCGGTGTTTGAAGCCATCGGGGGCTATGAACTCAATTTGAACTCAGTCCTACCAATCAAAGCTAAGCAAACTATCGCTCCAGAACCAGTTCCTACTTGTCCAAAACTACCGGTAACAAGGACAACGAACATCAGTGCGAGATAGAGCATGGAAACAAAGAATGAGTTCGCTGCACTGGAAATTCTGCCCGTCTCGTCTGGAATTTCCGCAATGTCGATTCTCCAAACCGTGGACGCGTACCAGATGCTTAGCCCAAGTATCGTCCAACTCAGAACATTGTACTCCCGACCGTTCACTTCAATCTCCCCAAAAGACAGAGGTGCGAAAAATGAGAGCAGGATTAGCAGAATTGAATACACCTTCATCTCGATAATCGTTCGTTCTGGCCCTTTCACATTGGGCAACATTGGGATACCAACCTCTGCGTATTCTTTGGATTTGTATAGGGCAAGGGCCCAGAAGTGCGGAGGAGTCCATAGGAAAATCAGAATGAACATGAACCAAGGCATAGGGCTCCCAAGGTCGAATAGGGATTCGATTGAAGCCTCCAGGGAATTACTTGAGATGGAGAGATCTTCCACGCTTGCTGCCCATCCAATCACGGGCGGGGTCGAACCTGCAATGCCCCCTATGACAATGTTCTGAGGGGTACTTCTCTTCAGCCACATGCTGTAAATTAGGACATAGAAAAGAATGCTGAATGCCGACCAGAATGCAGCAACCTCATTGGACATGAAATAGAACCATGCAACTCCCAAGGAAGCTATCGAGATCCCGAAAAATAGAGCTGATTCGGCACTTACCCTACCCATTGGGATTGCCCTGTTTTCTGTTCGCCTCATCATTGGATCGATATCTCTATCGTACCACATGTTGATCGCATTAGCCCCCCCAGCAGTAAGATAGCCGCCAATCAGGACAACCAGCATTGTCTCAGCAGACCCTACAGAGAGCCCTCCTCCTAGTGAGTCATGGACAACCACTGCGCATAATGCAGTAATCTGCAGTAGAATGACCACTCTGGGTTTCGTCAACGAGAAGTAGTCCGCCATTGTAGTGGAAATCATGAAATCTCCTCAGTGGCAATCACGCACCCAATCCAAGCCGTGGCCATAGCAAGGAATGTCAAGGATGCCAGCATAAGGTGAACCAATGAGAGTAACTCAAAGAACCCTTCTTCCATGTCCCAAGAGATTACGTAAATTGCACCAATTGAAGCATTGGTGAATGAAAGCAAGGTCGAGCCCCAAATCCAATTCCTCAGGATGCGATCGGAACTCCCATCGGACTCCTTCCAGATTAGATAGGAGGCCGAACCCATTGCGACCAGCATAACTCCAACTAACCACCTATGGATAATCTGCGACTGCAGTACAATGTCCTCCACTGAATCCACCAGATTACCCTCACAGAGAGGCCATGAATCCGGTATACCATCGACCCCACATCCTAGATTAGCACCTGGAGTGGTGGAAACGAATGTTCCAGAGAAGATTGAGATGAATGCTCCTATCGATAACCATGTTACTCCATTCCTCCACTTGTTTGCAGCGCCATGCTCGAACTCCAACCAAACAGGGACTCCTTCCTCTGCCCTTGTAATGGTCAACCATAGCCAAAACATGCTAATTGTGAATGCTAAAGCGGAGCTTAGGTGAAGTGCAACGCTCCAGTGCAAGTTGTCCATCTCAACAGTCAGCCACCCAATCGCGCCCTGCCAGATGATTAGGATAACCGTCAAAGTGGAAGCGAACCTGATATCCTTGCCCGGATCTTCATCTCTCCTTAGCAAATACCAGTTAAGCAGAACCAGAGGGCCTAGAATAGCCCCAGCAAGGAATCTGTGGAACCACTCTGTGAAGATCTGGAATGTTGAGTATCTATGGCTAGAACCACGTGAGTCTACCTCCTCCGGATTCTCAGCCCACCATTCCCCTTGTTCTTCCTCGGAGATATCGAAACCCAATGTTCCGAAACACAACGGCCAATCTGGACAAGACTCGCCTGCATCGTAGATTCGAATTAGACCCCCTAAGCCGATTACTATAATCGTCAGACCTAACAACCACGCCGTCAGACTCTTAGAAACCGCCAAGTTAGCCAAATTCTATCACTCCCTGTAAGGGACTGCAACGCTTCACTCTTCGTGCGGGTCGATGTCTATTGGAATCTTATTCTGTTCATACTCCAGTGTAGCTATCTTCATCGGATCAAGCACCACCTTCTCCTTTGCGTCATCCACGCCATAGAGCTGAATCAATTCGCTACTGTACTTTTCTCGTAGCTCATCCTCGGTAACGAAGAGAGGGGCTCCCATACTAATCTGAAGCGCTCTGGCACCAATAATTCTGGCCTTTTCGAAGCGTGTGTGGGCACGTACTGGCTCAACCATCGGGGCGGTCGACCGGAGACCCCCAAATAAGGTCTATGACTCCACTATGAGACTGATTTGTTCGCTATGGGGCCTCAACCATCATGGCCACAGCATTCCCTCCACCCAGACAAACAGTCACAATCCCCCTTTTCCCACCAGTTCTACTCATTGCATTAACCAGTGTCATGAGGCATCTAGTTCCAGTCGCCCCCAGAGGATGTCCGATTGCTATGGCTCCTCCGTGAGGATTGAAGGAACCCTCCGGAACCTCTAGTGACTTCCTGATGGCACATGATGCGGAGGCGAACGCCTCGTTGTGCTCGATTATGTCGATCTCACCGATCGACCTTCCTGTTTTTTCTAGTAGCATCCTCACAGTTGGAATAGGTGCTGACATAACTCTGCTTGCCTCTACTCCCGATGTGGCATATTCAACGATCCTAGCCAATACCGGAAGTCCAAGCTCCTCTGCTGCCTCCTCAGAGGCAATCAGAACAGCAGACGCACCATCGGATACTTGACTGGCATTTCCTGCAGTAACCTGGCCATCTTCTGAGAAAACAGTTCTTAGGCCAGAAAGCGCTTCTTCGTTTGTCCCCGGTCTAATTCCCTCATCCCTAGTTAGTGAACCAACTGGAAAAACCTCTTCCTCAAGCCACCCCTCTTCCCAAGCGTGGTTTGCAAGTTGATGCGAGCGAACAGAGAACTTGTCCGACTCTACTCTGCTGATCCCATGCTCAAGTGCAACCGTCTCACCAGTATTACCCATTGACTCGCCCGAGAATGCATCCTTCAAACCGTCTTCCATCAATACTGACTCAAGAGAGGAAAACAAGACGTCTTCACCTTTATTGACATCTCTTGCTATGTATGGGGCATTGCTCATTGACTCCATCCCACCGGCAACCACAACTCTGGATATCCCAGCTCTGATCTCAGTTGCGGCAATCATTGCTGCCTTCAGACTTGATCCGCATACTTTGTTGATTGTTGTGCAGGGAGTGGTTACTGGCATTCCTGACCCAATCGCAACCTGACGAGCCGGGGCCTGCCCACTACCCGCTTGCAGGACCTGCCCCATGTACACCTGGTCCACAATCCCCATTCCAGG
>CAXEIX010000014.1:0-12397 GCA_963996605.1 uncultured Candidatus Poseidoniales archaeon
GTCTTGAAACGATATGCTTCTAGCCTATCATTGGTGTAGCATGCACTTGAAAGTCCGTATGGGGAAGCATTGGCCAGGTGTAGAGCATTTTCGAAATCCTTAGCCTTAACAATCGTGACAGCGGGCCCAAAGATCTCCTCTTGGAAGCATCGCATATCTTCTGTAACATCCGCATATACGTGTGGCCACATGTAAACTCCCTCGGATGCATCCCCTAGGAAGTTTGTAGGCTTGTTTTCATTGGTAATCAACCCCTCTCCCCAGAGTTTTGTAGCTCCATCAGATTCACACATCCCTAGATCCCGGATGAAATCGTTTGCATATTTCTCAGAAAGCATAGGCCCATACAGAACGTCCTCGTTCCTTAGTGAGTCTCCAATCCTGGTCTCTTCGACCTTTGCCATGAACTTGCTCATGAATTCATCATAGACATCTTCGTGGACAATCAGGTTCCCTAGGCTGGTGCACCGCTGTCCGGCGGTTCCAAATGACGCCCAATATGCCCCTTCAACAGCATTGTCAATATTGGCTGAAGGCATTACTACCAAGGGATTCTTGCCCCCTAGCTCCAAAGAGCAGGAAACGAGGTTCCTACCGCACACCTCGCCAATCATCTTCCCTACCGGGGTGGAACCGGTGAAACTAATCTTGTTGACCAGCCCCTCTTCCGCAGAATCAACAAGGAATTGCCCCGCCCCGCTGCCCTTTCCGTGAATTAGGTTGATCACTCCATTCGGTAGACCCGCCTCATGCATTATCCTAGTCAACATGAATGACAGAAGTGGAGAATCCTGAGGGCTCTTCCATACGCAAGTGTTTCCACACATTATTGCTGGAATCATTTTCCAGAAAGGAACAGCTGATGGGAAGTTGCTTGCATTGATGATTCCACATACCCCAAGTGGTCTTCTGTATGTGAAAAGCTCCTTGTCTGGCAATTCTGAGTTTACTGTCTGGCCATATAGCCTCCTTCCCTCCGACTGGAAGAATAGGCATGTGTCGATTGCTTCTTGGACTTCTCCTGCACTCTCCTTGAGAGTCTTCCCGATCTCCCTCGTTTCGACTCTAACAATATCATCCTTGTAATCCATCAGTAATCTGCCCATGTTGCCAATGATTTGCCCCCTTGAGGGGGCTGGAGTCATAGACCACTCGGCGAATGCTTCTCTAGCCGATTCCAAAGCATCGTGCACATCTTTCTTGGTAGAAAGTGGAAAGACCCCGAGGCAGTCATCTAACCATGCAGGATTCCTACTTTCGAAGGTTTCCCCATCACTGGAAGAGCGCAACTCTCCGTTGATTATGTTGTAACCCATGACTGTAGGGCTACCATTGGGGTTTTCTCTTTGCAAAATCTCGAATCCAGCCTCTAGTACGTGTGCCATGGTGTTCGCGGGTGCTACTTCTGAAATGAATTATGCGCATCGCACGTCTTTGTTCCGATAACCATTTTATCTCGTGGAGAATCCAAGATTGCAGGGTTTAACAACCCCCAATGCACGAGAAGAAGTGGTAGGGAGCGGAAAATGACAACTGACACATCAGAATCACTAACATTGAGGGTTGCAAAAGCAATACCCAGCGATGTTGGCCATGGCCGAGCCAGAGTCCCCTTTGACAACGATCTAAATCTGAAGCCAGGGGACATCATAGAGATTGAGGGCGAGAAGAAGACAGCAGCCATAGTATGGAGATGTAGGCCTGAAGATGCAAACCTAGGAGTAATCAGGGTTGATGGAATAATTAGGAAAAACGCTGGCGTGAGCCTTGGTGACAGAGCCGAGATTAGAAAAGTTGAGATCGAGTCATGTACCAAACTGATCCTAAGCCCAGTGATGGCAAAACAACAGAAGGTTCGATTCGGACCCGGGATAGAAGGGTTTGCTAGAAGGGGGCTAAACAAGAGGCCAGTTGTAGCAGGAGATCGGATTTTCATCCCAGGAATGACCCTTTTCGCCGAGGCCCTCCCATTTGCAATCGTACAAACTACCCCTAAGGGAATTGTCCAGGTCTTGCCAGACACTGAGATTGTAATCAAGGAAGATGCACTAGATCATGAAGAAGAGAATATAGTTCAGACCATCTCATACGAAGATATTGGAGGCATAGGGAATCAATTACAGAAAGTCAGAGAAATGATAGAACTCCCGCTAAAGCATCCTATTCTTTTCCGCCGTCTCGGCATTGATCCTCCCAGAGGGGTCCTTCTTCACGGGCCACCGGGGACCGGTAAGACACTAATCGCAAAGGCCGTTGCATCAGAGACCAAAGCCCACTTTACTTCAATCAACGGCCCGGAGATAATTTCGAAGTACTACGGTGAGAGTGAGAAACAACTTCGAGAGATTTTCGATGAGGCCGCAGCAAACGCACCGGCAATTATCTTCATTGACGAGCTGGATAGCATTGCTCCAAAGAGAGAGGACGTAACCGGAGAAGTTGAGAGGAGAGTTGTTGCCCAACTTCTAACCCTCCTAGATGGAATGGGGGGCAGGGACAACGTCGTAGTGATTGGTGCTACAAATAGAAGAGACGCCATTGATCAGGCCCTTAGGAGGCCAGGTAGATTTGATAGAGAATTGGAAATAGGGGTTCCCGACAAAGTAGGAAGGGGCGAGATCCTTGAAATCCACACCAGGGACATGCCCATAAGTGACGATTACAATCTAGATTGGCTTCTTGACAACACCCACGGTTTTGTTGGGGCCGACATCTCGGCTTTGGTTAGAGAGGCAGCAATGAAGGCATTGCGGAGATATCTCCCAGAGATTGACTTGGAGGAAGAAGAGATCGCTCCAGAAGTCATTGAAAAAATGGAGGTGAGGATGTCCGACTTCCAAGAAGCAGTCAAGGAGATAGAACCCAGTGCTCTGAGAGAGATTTATGTTGAGGTTCCAGAAGTTTCATGGGATCAGGTCGGTGGTCTGGAGGACGTCAAAGAGAGGCTGAAGGAGAGTGTAGAATGGCCATTGAATATGCCAGAAAAATTCGTTCATTTTGGAATCAGTCCTCCAAGGGGGATAATGTTGTTTGGCGCTCCAGGTACCGGAAAGACGCTGATTGCAAAGGCAATTGCCAATGAGGCCAAGGCTAACTTCATTTCAATCAAAGGACCTGAATTGATTTCCAAGTGGGTAGGGGAGTCAGAAAAAGCAGTCAGGGAGGTTTTCAAGAAAGCAAAGCAGTCAAGCCCCTCGATAGTTTTCCTAGACGAGTTCGAGAGCATTGCAGGGATGAGAAGAAGCCATTCAGGCGAGGGTTCTGATGTCATGAATAGAGTCGTCAACCAGTTGCTAAGCAGCCTAGATGGGGTGGAAGGAATGGAGGGTGTCATAGTGGTCGCAGCCACCAATAGGCCCGAGATGATTGATCCCGCTCTGATGCGCAGCGGCCGTTTCGAGAGGATACTTCACATTCCCCCGCCGGACAGAGATTCCAGGTCGTCGATATTGAAGATTCATACTAAGGACATGCCAATTGGCAGGTTCAAGATTGATGATTTGTCATCAAGCATGGATAACTACACCGGTGCAGATATCGAGGCAGTCTGCAGAGAGGCTGCGTTGATTGCCATGAGGGATGAGAAAAAGTCAGTAACAAAGAGGCACTTCGAGACTGCAATCGAAAGAGTTAGGCCTACTGTGACAGATGAGATGATGCAATATTACTCTAAGCTGGAGGAGACCCTTACCAGTGGTCTAGAATCAGTAAGAAGGACATCGGGCTCAATCTCAGGAATTGAATTGATTTGAGGAATTTTATGAAGACTACATTCACTCAGGAGATTCTGACAAGACAAGTTGTTGATGCGGCTGGAGATCTTCTAGGTCACCTTGCAGATTTCACTGTGGATATCGAGACGGGAAATATCGTGGCAATATTGGTGGTAACCGAGCAAGGAATAGACCCCAATGAACTCCCATGGCCTACTACGGATGGGCTTCTCGCTGTTCCTGTCGAGGAAGTAGCTAACGTGGGATCGACCGTTGAACTCTCCAGATAAGTCGATGCAGGGCCGTTCAGGGTCACATAACGGTCATAAAACGAACTTCAGGCTCGTCATCTATAGTTGATGGGGGACGAGTGATGGTAGATTGGAACAAACTCCCCAAATTATTGAAATCGAGGAGGAATAGAAGAATAGCCCTACAGGCTTCTTTCTGGGGGGTTCTGCTCATACTTATCCTAACTATTGCTGTCACATACGTCGTTCCCGGGCAGACTCAACAATCAGCATATGGGAACGAATGGAACGATTTGGGCGAATTTAGAGAGGAATTGAATAGAAAAGGAGTCGAGACCACAGCTCTAGTTTCCAGTCCTCTTTTGCTCAGTGATCTAGATCATCCAGAGGAGACAATTTTCGTTATCTCTGGTGTGGAAAGAGATACTATCTCCCTCCCTCGATTTACCGGTGAAGATGATTTGATTCAGTTTTCCGAGGGCGATGGTTACACTTCATCGGAGATAGTTGCGATTAGCGATTTCGTTTCCAGGGGTGGTACCCTAATTCTCATGGATGACTTTGGATATTCGAGTAATCTTGCTGCAGAGTTCGGACTTGAATTCACTAACCACCGTCTCTATGCAGATTACAGCTACGATAACGATCTAGGATCAGACTTCGTATGGGTTAACACTACCTCTGCGTTCAACTTCACCTCTTCACAGGGAATGCAGACTAACGTGAATCCATGCCTTAGGGACGTCGATAAAGATGGAGTGGTAGACGTTCTCGATGAGGATCCTAGCAATCCAGAAATTGGAGCACCGTTTGTTACTGCCAATTCAGCAGGCCTCTGTGCACACAGATTCCAAGGAACCGATCCTTCAACAAACCAACCCATTTGGGATTGGACTCAGGACTACAGTCTGCTAACCAATACTCCCTCTGCATTCGAGAAGGCTACTTCCTACAATCCAGCTGAACGTAGGTACGTCATCGCCAAGACCACTCAGGACTCCTGGATTGACAATAATGATGATGGAAACTACTCAGTGGGATCATTTGCTGCATTCGGACTTGCTGGAGACGAACAGGGTCCCTTCCCGGTTTATGTGAGGTATTGCGAGTCAATTCTATGCAGAGGAGCAGAGACTGGCAGGGTGCACTTTATCTCCGACGGTTCTGTACTGATTAACTCGATTTATGACCCCGAATCAGATTCAAGCTATCTGGCTGTACCCGATAATGACAATAGAAGGTGGGCCCTTGATTTAGTTGCCGAAGCCCTAATACTGAACGATAACGGCACCTCACCAGGAGAGCACGCTTTGGTGATTTTCGATGAAAGTCGTCATCAGCAACCGACGATATTCGGAGATACCTACAATCTCGTGTATTACCTTCTAATCTACTTCACAAATGACTGGATGGCAATGTTAATTCTATTCTTGCTCCTATTCATTTTACTCGAGGCGGTCCTAATCCGGAAGGAGGATCCGGAGGACTGGAGACACGTATTCCGAGTTGTCTACTACGGGTTTGGGGATGCTGAGAGATACAAGTACTATCAAAGGCCAGAGAAAATCAGACAGGTCTTACTCACGAGGGTCAGGAATCTCAATGCCCTCACGAGAGAGGAGTTCGATGCAATGCCTGCATCGGAGCTACAGGGGATGATTAGAGACCCTGTTCTGGTGCGATTCCTATTCGAGGAGCGTAACTACAGGCCGGACGAATTGGTTGGTATTGTCAGGCGGATTAAGCAATGGGGAGAGTCAGGGGGGTCGACTAGAGTTGTGGACTAGGAAGGCAGCAATAATGCTTGCAGGTGGAATTAGCCTGATATTAGTGGGGATGATGATCTCCAACTTCCAGATGATGATAATCGGTCTGACATTCATCGCATTTATCTCGATTAATGGTTGGATTGTAGGGCAATCAAAACTAGAGATTTCAAGATTTATACCTCATTCAAATGTCTACAAGGGAGATCTAATCGAAGTCTCATTAACAATTACAAACAAGTCATACAGAAGGACTCAGTTACTCGAGGTTTTCGACAACGTGCCACATGAGATGAAGATAAGGAGGGGAATTAATCAGATTCGACTGAACCTGGGTCCTGGACAATCAACAAAACTAGACTATATGCTCCGCTGTCCCCTTCGAGGACACTATTCTGTAGGCCCTATATCAGTAAGATACCGTAACTCATTCGGATTGTTTGTCAACGAGTCGGTGATTGAAGACATCTGTGACATCACAGTATTCCCGCAAGTCAGAGATGTTGAGGATGCGATGCTAAGGGCCGACGTGCCAAAGATGTATACCGGCGCAACAACACTTCGAACACCCGGACCTGGGATGGAATTCTACTCGTTGAGGGAGTACCTGTCCACGGATCCGATTCGCTCAATAAACTGGAAGGCATTTGCCAGAACTGGTGAGATGATGGTCAATCAGAAGACTAGGGATGCGGTCACAGATGTTTTCGTGATCCTGGACACCAGGGAAGTAAGCAGAATTGGAACCGTCCTGAAGAATCCTCTTGAGATGGGTGCCTCAGCCGCCGCCTCACTGGCTAGCCATTTCCTGAAAAGAAAGGACTCCGTCGCGATGGTGACATATGGTAGCCGGATGGACTACTTGCCTCCTGACACTGGAGATAAGCAGCAGTACAAGGTCCTGAGCCGACTTGCTTCAGTTTCTCCATCCGGGTCGATGCCCCTTCAGGCCGTTACAAACTCGCTATCTCCCAGGATCAGCCGTGGTTCTCCTGTTTTCATCATCAGTAGTCTGGAGGGTGATGGAACTACATTACCAGCAATTCGAGATCTAGCGGGAAAAGGTCACGAGGTCATCATCCTCTCGCCCAGTAGCGTTGACCTCGAGAGGTTAGTCAGTAGAATTCCTAGGATGGCCTACGAGGTTCTCAAGCTTGAGAGGCAGAATAGGCTAACCGCAGTTTCTGGATATGGGGCAAAGGTAGTCGACTGGATGCCAGATGTTGAATTGTCCCAGGCATTGCTGCAGTCAAGGGGGTGAATGAATGGAAATCGGTGAGAAGAAGGCTGAGGTGACCGAGACGCTGCATATCCCATCATTGAGGAGGAAATGGCAAATCTTAGCCCTGCAGATTGCTGCCACAGCCTCCTTGTTCCTTTTACTGAAGAGGATGAGCGAGCTTTACGGACCATGCAGTGAACAATTCATTATCGATAATAATGAAGATACATGGTGTCCATCTTATGAGCATACCAGGGGCCTAATGTGGCTAGATAACGCGAATGGACTTATGATTCCAGACTTCCTTCTGGGAGTCGGTCAGACTGGTACAATATCTATGATTGGACCCGTGGCATTGTGTATATTTGCAACATTCGCAATCGAGCGTTATTGGTCATCCTCCCAGGAGTTGCAGACTAGGGTTAAGCAAGTCACAGGAGCATTGTTTGGAGCATGGGTTATCATCCCATTCTTACTAGCATGGATCCTATCTACATTTAGGAATGGGTTGCACTTCCCATGGAATAGCAATGATTCGATGAACCACATCGAGCACCTCTTCCACCCACTTGGTTTGGTGATGGAGTTAATCTTCTTGGGGATTGTCTTCGCTCCTGTACTAGTCGGACTGATAGGGATATGGGGTCTATCCAAGAGATCAATTTCATGGGTAGTCGGATACTACATCATCGTAATTGCATTCCACGCTGTTCTCACGTTCGAGCCAATTGTCACTGAGGTTGATGTAGGGCTTAGGGCACTTCCTACTCAGATAGGAGAAGGCACTCTGTTCGGTGGCCTAGTCTCTCCACTAGCCAGTTCACTGCTGGGAATCGCTATCTTGATGCTATTGTTCATGGAATCCGGAACGGCCGCTATCGGGCATTTGGAGTACGCAATCTCACTTCCGGAGGAATCCAAGCGTGATCCTGAGTACATCAGGCAGTTCAACAACGTTGTGAACTCCCACCTAATCCAACTAGTCGTCGTAGTCTTGCTTGTCGCCATAACAACTGCAATGGCACTGGCTTTCGATGATCTAATGATTTCTATTGTGGGAATTCTGGAGGGAACACAGTGGACTGGGCAGGTGAAGGAATCCCTGGAGTTGCAGATGACCTACGGCAAGGTAATCTCCGCTGGTTTGTTCATCATTGCCGTCGCTGGTCTTCGATTCATCGTTCCTTGGCAGACCGTATCCGGTTATGTGGAATCTGGAATTGCCAGACTAAGGTCAGACTAGGCTCTCATTCGAACATACCACTTTCCTAACGAACTAGCGATTAGTGGGATGACAATAATTAGTCCACATACTACTACATTGAGGGACTTCCCACCCAATGTCGACTCCATTGCAGAAGCTAACTCCGGAGCAAGAATTACTCCAATAATGGAGAGTGATACTAGTGAAAACCTATCAAAAAACGGAGAGAAAATCTTGGTCCCAACTTCCGTCCTACCAGGTAGTGAACCGGTGTCTTCCATGACATTCCGGTCAGGATTACACGAATCAATTCACCGGAGGATGGGTTCAAGCCTATGTAACGGGACGACAAATCATGAGCGGTGAAATCGAGGTTCAGTCATGCAGCAGATGCCACTCAGATGCAATTGTGTTCCAAGCATACAGCGGCCAACATCTCTGCGGTCGACACCTATACTCATCCATTCGCAAGAGAACGTCGCGTGAACTTCGGCATCAACTTGATTTACCAAAAAACGCAACCAAGGAAGACGGCTCCCATTTCATAGTCCTTGTAGCCGTTTCAGGTGGCAAGGATTCGGCAGTTCTGCTTTCGATGATCAACGAAATCATCGGCCGAAGGAGAGACGTAGAACTGGTCGCAGGTTGCGTGGATGAGGGAATAGACGGATACAGAGCCCCATCGATGGAGTTCGCGAAGGAACTAGCAGAATCACTTGACGTCAGGTTTGAGACACTGAGCTACGAGGAGATGGGATATGGCAGGATGGACGAAGTAGTTCGGTTGATGCCTTCAATGGGTAGAAATCACGATGATGCGAAGGGCCTCATGCCCTGCTCTTTCTGCGGCGTTTTTAGACGTCAGGGACTCAATGCCCTAGCGGAAAAGGTCGGAGCCGATGTCATGGCCCTGGGACACAATCTGGATGACATGGCCCAGTCGATTCTGATGAATCTTCAGAAGGGCGAGATTGACAGATCGGTCAGACTAGCCCCTCATACAAACTCCCAGATAGAAGGACTCGTACCCAGGATCGTTCCTCTAAGATGGGTGCCCGAGCAGGAGATACATGCCCATGCGTTGCATGCGGGCCTGCCAATACACCATGGTGAATGCCCACATGCCCCAGGTGCAATGCGCCAGCAGAGTAGGTCTGTTGTTGCCATGTTGGAGGAATTAACTCCTGGCGCTAGACATGGCCTACTGCATTCCCTCGATCAGATTAGAGATCTACACTCTCTAGCAAACCCAGATCTCAAGCACGATGTGAATAACTGTGCCGAGTGCGGTGAGATAACCAGTCGAGAGGTATGCCAGTCCTGTACAATGAGGGACTGGTTGGCCAATGCTTCCATGTGAAATTTTTCACTAGGATTTTCGAACTGAGGTCACAATCTAATCAGATGATGTTTTCAATCAACTCATCCATCTCTTGGCCTCGTCCACAGTAGTAGCACCTGATCTCCAATGGCTCTCTTGAGACAACCTTCATTCTCTGAGGGAGTGGCTCTCGATTACTCTTAGTGATACAGTTTGGGAAGGAGCATTTGGCTATATTCACTAGATTATCCCCCAGTTCCACCCTCATCTTCTCCGCAACTGCATGATTCCTGATTATCGCAATACTGGCAGCCGGAGCAATTAGCGCTAGTCTGTCTAGATCTTCTTGGTCCAGCTCCCTATCCTCGATTTTGAGAACGTCCTTCCTCCCAAGCTTATCACTTGGCACATTCATAACCAGGGAAACGGGCGTAGCCCTGTCGGTGTTAATTCTGAGAATCCTGATTACCTGCATTGCGTAACCAGAGGGAATGTGATCGACAACCGTTCCATTTCGAATCGCAGTAACCCTTCTCATCTCTGACATTACTTCACCTTCCTCGGAACTTCTACGCCAAGGCTACGGCACAGTAGTGCCATTCTCGTTGGGACGCCATTGAAAGCCTGCTGGAAGTACTTTGCGAACTCTGTTGAATCTACGCCCGGGGCTATTTCGTCTACTCTTGGTAGTGGATGCATGATAATCATCCCCTTCTTTGCACCAACGAGACTGGACGCTTCGATTCTGTAAATCCCCGCGACCTTGGCATACTCTTCCTCGTCGGGGAACCTTTCCTTCTGGATCCTAGTCATATAGATCACATCGGCATTGGAAATTTGACCATCAAGTGACTCCTTCTCAGTTACTTCTGCCCCATGCGACTTCAAGTCGGAGACTATCTCCACTGGCATCTTCAGTGAGGATGGGGAGACAAGAGTTAGCCTAGCACCAAATCTAACAAGTGCATGAGAAAGACTGTGAACAGTTCTTCCATATCTAAGATCACCCACTAGGACCACGTTCAAACCTTCCAGAGTTCCATGAGCCTGTCGAATGGTGAATAGATCCAGCATAGTCTGAGTGGGATGGTTTCCAGCACCATCTCCAGCATTAAGAATCGGAATCCCAACAGCATCCGCACTGTATTGTGCTGCTCCCTGCCTTGGATGCCTTATTGCTGCAATGTCCGCATAGCCATCGATCATTTGCATGGTGTCATACAGAGTCTCTCCCTTAGACACAGATGTCCCTATGGAGCTGAAATTTAGCACTGATCCGCCCAGCCTCTTCATGGCAGTCTCGAAAGACATCCTCGTCCTGGTCGAGTTCTCGAAGAACATGTTTGCTAGGACCTTGCCTTGCAGAAGGGGGAGAAGAATATCTCCCTTGGCCACTGGAAGAAGTCTCTCTGCATCATCAAGCACAGAAACGATATCGTCATTGCTCAGGTCATCCATAGTGACTAGGTTGTCCATGGCTCTCTGACTCTCGCGGATGCGCCTATCTCATATGCCTTGTCATTGGTAGAATTACGTGATTTCACCAAACCGGCGTCTTGATGAGTGATACTCTACCCCCTTAGTGCGATGATAATCAGTCGCACCCCGCTCAGAGTGTCCTTCTGCGGAGGGGGGACAGATATCGACGGGTTCTCAATGTCGGAGCCATCCGGTGGTCGAGTTGTTTCTACTGCAATTAACAAATATGTCTATGTCACAATGAATCGGAGATTCGATGACAGGATAAGAATCTCATATTCGTCTATGGAGGACGTGGATTCAGTTTCCCGAATTCAACATGGCCTAGTCAGGGAAGCCATGCGACTAACAGGAATTGAATCTGGGGTTGAGATCACAACAATAGCAGATATCCCCGGGCGAGGAACAGGCCTCGGCTCTTCTTCGTCTGTCACGGTCGGCCTTCTGAATGCGATGCACTCATTCCAAGGTAGAGAACCATCAAAGGAACAACTAGCAGAAGAGGCATGCAAGATCGAGATAGAAATAATGGGTGCTCCAATCGGACGACAGGACCAGTATGCTGCCTCATTCGGAGGAATCAACTCAATCAGTTTTGGCGAGGGGGGAGTTGCAGTAGAACCGATAGAAATCGAGAATGACCTCGTATCGAGAGTCTCCAGAAATTTCACCTTAGTTTTCACTGGCATCACTAGGAGTGCCAGCAAAGTCCTTTCAGAGGAATCGGAAGACGAACTAGACAAGAGCAATCGAATGAGAGTGATCCGTGAACATGCAGACAAGGCAGCAATAATGTTTCAAAATGGGGATCTAGATTCAATTGGCGACCTTCTCAATGAAACTTGGAATGCTAAGAGAGGGATTTCTTCGCTGATTACGAACCAATCTATCGATGAACTACACGGGAGAGTCATGTCTTCAGGAGCTAAGGGCGCGAAGTTGTTAGGAGCCGGAAATGGAGGATTCCTTTTGGTCTACGGTGGTGATGGGCTAAGAAATACCCTGCAAAGTGAACTTGGCCCTGGATTCCGGATGTTTCCACTGGACATAGATTTCTCCGGTTCTGTGATTATACATGGAAATTCATAGTGGTGAATCTATGTCCTTCAGATTTAGAAATCATAAGATGGCCCCAATAGTACTCGCCTCAATCCTAGTTGTCTTACTCCCACTGCAAGCAACTACCAACAATCTGGGAGAAAATGTCACAGTCATCCACAATTCAGACTCTGAAGGAAACATTCCGATTTGGGGGCAGTCTTTCCTGAACTTCACAGACTCCATTTCTCCAAGTTCACAAGTTAATGCTACATGGTTCGCGGATGTAACAGTCTCTGAGAGTTATGGGACTGACTTGCTGGAAAATAGATCGATGGGTTTGCTGGAGCAAATTGACACTCAACTAGGTAACTCAGATGGGTGGATAAACTCAACAGAGTCC
>CAXEIX010000015.1:0-11810 GCA_963996605.1 uncultured Candidatus Poseidoniales archaeon
AGGTGGTGCACACGGGCGATGCCAAGCACATCCTCACCGATCCCGAGATAGGTGAGTACTTCCTAGGCTCAACAGGGGAATGAGTGACAAACTACCTCTTCTTCAGAGTCTTGGCCTGATCCGCCCACATCATCTTCAACACCCTTCCTGGCATCAGGCCCAACGCCCCATTCACAGCTTCGGCGGTCTCATTGTCCATCTTCGAGATCTGATCGAAGGTCCGAACCCCCAGAACCTTCAGTTTCTTCTCTGTCTCGGCATCTACTCCCTTGATTAGGGTCAGTTCGTCCGACTTCCTGTCTCCCGCCTTCCCTATCTGCGTCCACTTAATTTGGGCCGCACTTAGGTCTGCAATGACTTCGTCATCATCCACATCCGGTTTGCTAGATGACTCGTCTACCCCCTTCAGCTCAAGCATTGTGATCGCCTGTTGGGCCCAAGCTAGCTCCGCGACCTTACCAGGAAGAAGCTCGAGGGCGTCATTCACATCCTTTCCAGCATCCGAATCAATATTGGCAATCTGCCTGAAGGTGAAAATACCCAGTGCGTTCAACTTCCTCTGGGTGAACTCTTCGATACCGTTGATCAGTGATAGGTCATCGGGGTTGTTGCCTTCGGAAATACCGATCTTCGACCAATCCAGCGAATCGCCCCTCTCGGTGACTCTCTCCAAAATCAAGCCCTCTCTCTTTTCCCGCTCCATCTCCTCTGTGAATTGCTCCGCGCCCTTACCAGCCAAATCAGCCTTCCTGAGTGCATCATCGAGCTTCCTCTTGGCAGCTTCAGCATATGCCTTGGCCTCCCTAGCCTCATCCTCTTCCATCTCAGCGACTAACCTTGCCTCTTCTGCCTCTGCCTCTTCTTGCTCAGCCCTCTTGATAGCCTCAGACACCTCTTCCTTAGCTAGCTCAACTTCCTCTTCCGCCTTGACTATCGCATCGCTTGCCTCTATCGACAATCGCTCCTTCTCATCGTCCAAGCTCTCCTTAAGTGACTCCTTTTCTGGAAGAGGCTCTTTCTTTGAGGATTCTAGAGCAGCCTTCTTCTTCTCCATCTCGGCTTGGAGCCTCTCCATCTCAGCCTCTAACTGTTCGATATCGGCTTGACTGTCGGAAACATCGCCCTCGTCTACGATTTTACTCACCTCTGTCGATAGTTCCTCGGGTACCTCAGGTTTCTCCTTTTCGATTGAGAGCCCCCCTCCATCATATCCTGCGATTTCTTCTAATGACACGTCAGAACCCTCCATTAACTTGGATACTATTTCAGGAATTAATCGCAGTGAATCCTTCATTCGATGGCTATCATCGGTTTCGTGTAGGATAACGTTCTCACACCCTTCTGCGACCTTACGAGAAAAGCTGATTGGAACCACTTCGTCATATTTGCCATGCATAATTGCAGTTGGGTGCGCCGGTCTGGGCCAAGACATCTTCTCCGCCGATTCCATGAACTCCCAGGGGAGCACGATGTCCAGTTCGTAGCCGGTGTACCGCCTCTCCCCGGTTGTCTTCCAAGCGCTCCTGCCCGCTTCTTCCATTCCTTCCCAGTTCTCTGCTAGTCCGAATGCGGGGGCTATCAGTAGCAGCCTAGTTTCTGTCTGCGGTCTCATAGAGGATGCATTTGCTGCTGCGAGCCCACCCATAGATGACCCAATGACGAGATCGAAATCTCCTTTGTCGAGAAGACGGATTAGGACCTCCGTCTGACTCGCTATGCTCCAACCTAACTCAGACATCTTGGGTGCAGTTACGTCCCACCCCAGGGCTTCCATCATGTACGTGGGTTTGGAACCAGTAGGGCTGCCTTCAAATCCGTGCGCGAATAGCACCCTCAGGAATACTCCTCCAATTCACAGAACGAGATTCTGATGAACTCGCTTTCAGTCTCTTCTCGTACCATCGGGGTTGAATCATCCCCCAGAACCCTCATGTGAATCTCAGCAGTTACCTCCACAGTGGCTTCGAAGAGGTGACCACCTCTGACCACATGATCATCATCCGAGGCCACGATGTGAATGTGCGTGAAGGGGCCATCTGGGCCCGGAGCTAAGTTTCCTTGCATCGAGAGCAACTCCATCGGCTCGTCTACCACTACCTTCTGGTAGATTCCTTCAGAGTCAAGGAAACCTATCGCCGTGTTACGGACTCGACCTATTCCGCTGGTAAGGGCAGCCGCCGTAATCCCGTGTTCGCTCAGGCTCCTAATCGCGGAATGCAACTCCTCTCCCTTGTCGAGCCGGATGAAAAGGTCTCGACCGATTCGTCGGTACTCCATGCGTGCCCATTCGGGTCTAAGACTTCAAACTCACCATTACCAATTCACTCGGAGTCCTTCTAATTCCAACTCCAGTAGAAGTAGACAATTTTGAGAAAAGAGCCCTGAGAGTACGGTATTTCTCCACTGGAAGCAAAGGGGTTCGTTTTTCAAACCGTACTGTTCATAGGCCGTGTCTTCCGACTCGCAAAGCCCGGTGGCAAATCAAATGACTATGGCAGCACATGACGCCTCGGCCAGATGGAGAACATTCCTTGAGGAGGCAAAGGAAACAGAGGTAATGACTCTACTTTCAAGGCAGTCCAACTTCCCATTCCTATCAATTCCTTTCCACGAGTTACAGACCTTCGATCCAGACTTCGCCGAGGACGTTCTGCAGTATCCCAAGCAGGTTCTCACAGCCGGATCCAAGACTCTGATGGAGATCTGCAGGGAAAGGGGCGAAGAAATAGACGCATTGCTGAGAGTCGGTGAACTCCCTGGTGACACACGTGTCCCTCTGAGGGAAATCGGGAGCTCCGACATAGACAAACTGCGGAGTGTAGATGTAATCGTGACTAAGATTTCTGAGATCAAACCAAGGATACACAGGGCCGTCTTCAGATGCGAGTCATGCGGCGTGGAGATCGAAGTAGATCAGGAAAACGAAAGAGAGCTCAAGGAACCTCTAAAATGCCCAGACGGAGATGGTTGCGGACTACCCAAAGCACAAACTAGGTTCGATTTGATACTCATTAGTTCCCGGATGGTTAACAACCAGTGGATTGAGATCCAAGAGCAGCCTGAGTACGTTCCAAGTGGAGCTCAGCCAAGGAGGGGGATGGTCCTAATCGAGGGAGATCAGGTCAACAAGCATCTTCCTGGCGAGAGGATTACTGCCAACGTAATCCCTGTTGTTCGAAGTGAGGTAAGAAACCGCAAGAAGACCCCGATGTTCGATGTGATTTTCCATCTGATTAGCTCAGAGCATGAGAGTACCCCATTCACGGAGATCGCAATCGACGAGGAGGACAGCGCCAGAATCCTGGAAGTCTCAAAGAGAGAGGACCTGATGTCTCTTATTCAACGCTCAATAGCCCCTTCCATCTTCGCAACCGGCATACTAGGGCACGTGAAGAGATCACTCGCCCTGCAGCTGTTCGGAGGCGTGTCACGCAGGCTGAATGACAAGACCAGGTCCAGGGGCGACATCCACATCCTGCTCATGGGTGACCCGGGTGTCGCCAAGTCACAATTGCTCTCATTCATCTCAGCACTCTCCCCGAGAGGGAGATTCGCTACTGGCGGTGGGGTCTCGGGCGCTGGGCTAACTGCTGCTGCAGTTAGGGATGCGTTCGGTGATGGTAGGTTTGCCCTTGAGGCAGGGGTGCTGCCACTTTCTGACAGAGGGCTCGCCGCAATCGACGAGTTCGACAAGATTTCTACTGACGATAGGAGGATGATGCACCCAGCCATGGAGCAGCAGCAGGTCCACGTCGCCAAGGGGGGGATAACCGCCACGCTTCACTCCAGATGCGCCATTCTTGCGGCTGCAAACCCAGAGGATGGGAGATTCAGCAAGAGGGGAAAAAACACGAGTGTGATGAGGTCATTCAAGGAGACGGGGCTGCCTCCACCACTGGCTTCCAGATTCGACATTATCTGGATGATCAGGGACGAGATTCGTGTTCACGACGACGAGAAGATTGCTAGGCACATACTGGATAACCGGACCGCTGGGAAGAGTGAGGCTCTGTTGGAGAACTCTATCGATTTGGGATCCTCGGACCCCGAGGAGACATCCATCCTAGTAACCCCTGACAACCGGGAGGAGCACCTGACTCAGAATTTCCTCAGGAAGTACATCGCATTCGCAAAGAGAAACGTACACCCTCAGCTGGACGAAGAAGCGAAGCATGCGATTCTAAAGTACTACACAGAAGAGAGGCAGTCCTTCGGTCGTGAGGACGAAAGCCCCTCAAATAACGAATATGGAGAAAAGGACTCAATAATCCCAATCACAGCCAGAGCCCTAGAGGCGCTGATTCGCCTCACAGAGGCTCATGCGAGGATGCACCTTCAGGAAGTAGCTACCGTAGAAAACGCTACGGTTGCTCTAGCTGTATTCAGGCATTGGAGGGAAGAGTCCGGGATAGAGGACGAATCAGAACTCCACTCTGGAGTCCCAGTCAGGGCTCGCTCAAACAATGCTGCAATAATGAACATGGTCAGGGACAAGTGCACCGAAACCGGAGAAGTTGAACTGACTGAGTTATACAACCTTGCCATACAAAGAGGAATTTCGGAGAACGAGGTTGATCGAGTCGTTAGTAAGATGAGCATAAATGGGATTATTTACGAAGTAGGAACTGACAAATATCGATTCGCATAGGTAATGCAAATGGAGCCAATCGGAGACATCACAGAACCAGAAGATCTTGACCCAGTTGCCTTGGGATTCATGTGCGGACTAGAGATTCACCAGCAGTTGGACACCGCAAAACTCCATTCCAGAATGCCAAGCAAGCTCTATGAGTATAAGTCCGAGGATATCCCCTTTGACTGGCCTAGATCCACTAGGAGGCTACGAGCGTCAAGGGGTGAGGGTGGTAAGACAGACGTTGCAGCAAGGTTTGAGCAGAGGAGGAATCGAACCTTCGAGTATGTTCAACCTCCGAATGCTGGTCTGATTGAGCTTGACGAATCCCCTCCCAGAAACCACGAACCAGAGGCAGTCGACATCGTCCTTACGATGGCCGCACTGATGGATGCAAAGCCGATTCCAAACCTCCAGGCGATGAGGAAGACGGTTGTAGACGGTTCGAATACCAGTGGTTTCCAGAGGACGACGATAGTAGCAACGGATGGTAGGATAGAGACCGACTCAGCCCAAGTGGGAATAGACATCATCTCCCTTGAGGAGGACTCGGCGAGGAAGCTGGACACCAAGAAAAGCGATTCGGGGGAAACGGTGGTCTACAACCTGGACAGACTGGGAGTCCCGTTGGTGGAGGTCGCAACAGCACCCAATGTGCGCTCACCGGAGCATGCCAAGGAAACAGCATTGGCACTTGGCAGGCTCCTTCGTGACACTCGCAGGGTAAGGAGGGGGCTAGGCTCTATCAGGCAGGACCTCAATGTCAGTATCTCGTGCGGTGACAGGGTCGAGATCAAGGGATGTCAGGACTTGGATTGGATTCCCCGAATAATCCGTCTAGAAATGGCTCGCCAACTGCACTTCTACCGACTTGCCAATGAACTCCGGAGAGAAGCCGACCTCCCTCCACTGCCTCCGGATAGGAGGGCGGACTCCAAGCCCGTCGAGAGCCGCGTCCATCTCGCTACTTCCAATCGAATCCCATTCGAATCCCATGAACTCTCAGGGCTGTTCTCTGATTGCGAATCGGAGATGGTCTCTTCTTCGTTAGATGAAGGACACTCGGTTCTCGGTGTCGCTCTACCGGGGTTTTCCGGGCGCCTCGGGAAGAAGAAAGCCACCGAAAACGGCGCCCAACTGCCCAGACTGGGCAGGGAACTAGCCAGCGCCGCCAAACTAGCCGGGGTTCTGGGAATATTCCACTCCGACGAACTCCCTTCCTATGGGATAGGATCCGCTGAGGTAGATGCAGTTCGGAAAGAGATGTCACTCTCGGAGCGGGACGCCTTCGTCCTATGCGTCGCTCCCAGGTGGCAGGGGGAATTAGCCCTAGAGTCCGTTGTTTACAGGGCTAGGATGGCTTTCCACAGAATCCCTCAGGAGGTCAGAAACGTGGTAATCAGGAAGGGTAAGCCAGAGGATGGGACAACAACGGCATTACGCCCACTTCCCGGAGGTGCCAGAATGTACCCCGAGACGGACATCCCGATCTTGGGTATCTCCTCGGACAGGTGGAACTCGATATGCGAAAACCTCCCACTGACTGCCCAAGAGAGGAAGGAGCGGCTAAACGTCCTAGACCTGTCTCCAAATCAAATTGAGGCACTGCTAAACGGCGAGATAGACGATCTTCTCTTCCACGGCATCGAGGGTCCTCTAGAACTCCCTCCGAAGGCCTGGGCCAGCGCTCTGCTGGAAAGCGGAACCGACAAGCCAAACTCTCTGGCAGCATCGGTTCACCTCCGAGAAAGGGGTTTGTTGTCTAGGGAAGGGGCCGAGACTCTACTGGGTGAATCGATTGAAGCACCGGTTGAGGAATTGGTTTTGTGGATGTCATCAGAATCTGAGTCTCGGGGCTTCATCCCTGCTGACACTTCATCAATCGAGGAGGCAGTGGATGCTGTAATCAATGAACGGTCCGACTTCATCGAAGATAGAGGAATGGGCGCTGTTGGCCCTCTGATGGGCATGGTGATGCAGAAGCTTGGCGGTTCCGCTGACGGGAAGGCGGTGAGTAAGATTCTGAGGGATAAGATAAACGAGAAAATAGATTGATTCTATGGCAAGAAATGATAATACTCTATGCTTAAATTATCAACTATCTTGATAGACCTATTTTTTTTCCTTTAGAATTCCATGTCTGACTTATTGAAACCAGCATCTGTAGTAGCACTGATTGTTCTGATTCTGATCGCTCCCTCTATCCAGGATAGGCTCTCCGAAGAGACTGTCAGATTCGTTGAAGATAATGAATCTGCACATGTTGGCTTACCAACCGAATGGGAGGGCAAGCAGGTCATCTGCATCCACTTCCCAGTATCCTCGCCGCATGACATGTTTTCACAAGGCGTCACGATGATCGGGATTGATGGTTCTGATCTGGGGGTTAACGAGGACCTCAACAGGACAGGAGCGTGCGTTGGTGGGTTCGATAGTTACTCCAATGGATTGGATTTCATGATGGACTCTACTAGATTGGCAAATGGGGCCCTCTCGGTCGGTTATGATGTCGGGCAATGGGGGGCATTCATCCATACTATCGGAGGTCTGAATGCAGATACTTTGACGGGGGACTTCAATGGGGCGTATTGGCAACTAGATCACAATGGGGAGTATTCCATGGTCGGAATTGGTGACTTAGTGTTGTCCGAGGGCGATGTAATCACATGGAGCATTGGTACCTGGTGAAATTCGCAAGTATGAAGTGATGGCGGCCTTCCATAGGACCGGGGTGAATGATTGTTCGACTTCCATAATGTTGCATTGTCTCCAATCCAGTCACTTTTCCTAAATATCGCAATCCTATCGATTATCGTAATATCCCTAATCAGGGGCGAGCGGTCTTTGAGGGATCAGAGCCAGTGGGGTATGCTCTTCCTGCTAGCAGTATTCGGAGTATCGGGAAGGATCCTCCTAGGCCCAATCCCAAATGTCCAGCCGGTAACGGTCCTCGTTCTATTGGCAGGCGCGTACTTTGGAGCGCCTCGCGCCATCGCACTCGCGGCGACTATCGCGCTGGCATCGAACGTGTTGCTTCTAGGACATGGACCTTGGACACTTTTCCAGGCGGTCGGCTGGGGGGGAGTCGGCCTCTTAGGAGCGCTTTTGGCAAATCGCATCGTCGTAGACGGGGACGTCAGAGTCGGCCTTCTGACCGTAATCGCAGCGATATCCGGACTGGCATTCAACTGGTTCGTCTCACTGAGCATCCTGTTGGAAGTAGGCCCTCCGATGCTGATCCCTTACCTGTTGAACGGCCTGGTCTTTGACTTGTACCACGTTGTCGGTAACGTGCTGTTCGTCGCATGGATGGCATCCCCATTGGGTGACATGATGCACAGGCATCGCTCCTCTCCGTCATTCAAAGCGGTGGTAGATCGTGTCCCCAACTGATGAACTAACCATGGTCCTCGTCACCAGGCAGGACTTGCAACTATCGAAGGGAAAGCTGGCTGCACAGTGCGCTCATGCCTCAGCGGAGTGCGTACTCTCAGCAAAAAAGAGCAGCCCCAGGTCACTGGATCGGTACCTCAGGGGAGGGGCGAGGAAAATAGTCTGCAAGGTACCCGACCTAGTTTCCCTCAAGGAGGTTCATTCCAGAGCCAAGAAGTCGGGACTGGTTTGCCATATGGTTACCGACGCTGGACATACAGAGATACCACCTGGGACCGAGACTGTGGTTGGTGTCGGACCCGGGCCCAGAGATAAGATCGACAAGATTACCGGCCAACTTTCCTTAGTCGGATAACTTGGCTCATCTTCAATGAAAGCGTGTGTTTTGTCAGAAGAGTCTTGAGCCTAGGCTGCGTGCGATGGTTGTGGTGACACATGCCCCACTATCAGACGAGGTCCGAGCGGACCTCCTATCCCAATGTGATGGTCTGCGGAGCCTCACAGTATGGCTTGATGGCATAGACAGACGCCCGGGTCTGGATGAAATCGGCTCGAGACTCACCTCCTTAGATTTCAACATCGAGGCAATTGAGGATTGCATAGGCTATTCTGATGACGGTTATCAGAGGAACGTGATCAAGAGGACCGAGCACTACGAGTTAGTCGCTATATGTTGGAAGCCCGGCCAAGACACTCCAATCCACGATCACGTAGGAAGTGACTGCGCCTTCCTGATCGCCTCTGGAGTATCAACCGAAACCGTCTACGAGACCAATGAGGAGGGTCTCGCATTCCCAGTCTCCGATAGGAGATACTTGCCAGGTGAGGTCTGTGCCGCAGCTGAGCCAGACATCCATCGAGTATCTAACGAGGAGAGTACCAACCTGATCAACTTGCACGTATACACCCCGCCACTAAGCGGATTCCAGATCTATGCTCCCGCTGAGTGATCAGCGTCCTCTTTCGTGCATCAACTGCGCCGCCTGTTGGGACCACATCATCTTGGTGATTCTGCCTGGTGTGAACTCCATTGCGTCATTGACCACCTCGGCTGTGAGGGGGTCCATCTTTGCTAGCTGGTCGTAGGTGTGAATGCCCAGGACGCTCAATTTTTTCTGGGCAAATTCGTCGAGCCCTTGGATCCTGGTCAGGTCATCTGGCCTCTGGCCCTCCGCTTCCCCAATCTGAGCCCAGTTTACCTGTACGGCCTTCAGACCGACCCTCTCAAGGATCAACTCCTCCCTGTCCATTAGGTTGGCCTTCAAGTTCAACTCGGCATGTGCAGCCTCTCTCTCGGCTTTCATCGCTGCTGTCTCGACTCCCACCAGGGCCTCTTCCTTCCCTTTCATCTCACTCTGTAGCTTCGCAACCTCTGCCTCTACCTCTTCGGCCTTCTTCGCCGTCTCGGACTTGAACTTCTTGCTGTCCTCGATCTCTTGCTGAACCTTTATTTTCTGGGCCTCTGCTTTCTTGGCCTCCTCCTCGACCTTTTCAATCTCCTTCTGCTTGGCCTTCACTTCTTTCTCCAGAGTCTTGGCAGCAGCCATCTCGGTCTTCATCTGATCCTTTACGTCCTTCAGGGCACCCTTTGCCTCGGTGGCCTCGGCCTGCGAGGCCTCCAGAGCCTCCTGCTTCTTGGCCATCGTGCTCTCCATCTTGGATTCTGCCAACTCTCTCTTAGCCCTGAACTGCTCTAGTTGCTCTTCAGCCTTCGACTTCGCCTTTCCAGATGCCTTGATCTGCTTCTCTGCGACCTTTCTTTCCATCTCTGCCTTCTTGAGTTCCGCTTCGGCCTTGGCCGCAGCTTTGCCTTCCTTAGCGACATCCGCCCCCAGCTTCTTCGCTTCAGCCATCGAATCCTTCGCTTCTTTTCCGAACTCCTTGGCAGCGACGGTCTCAGTCTTCGCCTTCTCCTTGAGATCTTTCTCCCTCTCCTTGAGCTCTTCCGGAGAGAGCTTCGATGAGGTCTTCAGTTGTTCGAGTGCCTTCCTTGCGGCTTCAGCCTGCTTCTCTGCGGCCTTCCTACCAGCCTCGGCCTTCTTTGCCTCGACCTCTGCCTTCGCTACTGCCTTCGCTTCCTTAGCCGCAGCCTTTGCATCCCCAAGTTGTGCTTTCTGCGCCTTCTTCAGCTCGGCCTGAGCAGCAACGGCCTCTGTCTTCGCCGCAGCCTCTGCGGCCTTCGCTTCCTTTGGATCTGAGGGCGCCTTCTTTGCTTTCTTCTTCACTGGTTCTTGCTCGGGCTCAGGCTCAGGCTCAGGCTCAGGCTCAGGCTCCGGTGCTGCAGACTTCTTGGTTACCTTTCCATATTTCTTCTGGAGGCCCTTGACCATGGTCCCGTAGTTCCCTTCGAACTTCTTCAATAGTTTCGGGATATTCGCAATTTGCTTCGAACGCTCAGGCTCTTCTAGGAATTGCTTGTATGTCGCTTGGGCTAGTTTCGCAGCCTGTTCTGCAGTCGGTCCTGTCGCCACGGCTCTTGGAGGAAATCCATCACTTAAGGATTTGACCGGATTCAACTTCCAACTTCAAGCCTGTATTCATCAAGAACTTCACTGAAAAGCTGTATGTCAGAATCGAATGTTTCCGGTAGCAGGGGACCAAAGGAAAAGCGGAAGAAGCGAGTATACGGCGTGACATAGCCCGAGTCCTTTGAATGGGGTCTGGCCATATCGCAATCAGATGCACATAGTATTGCTGCGCCTCGCTTGAATAGCCTCTTGTTCAACTCGGAGCTCTCCATCCCTTCGGGTAGCTCTAGCCAGTGGTAGAATCCACCATCACCGGTGAACACCCCCAGTCCCATTTCTTCGAATGCTTGCCCATACCTCTCTCGTTGCCAATTGTAATGCTCTTCGACGGCCTTCCTAGCTTTCTTTACACGCCCTGGCTCAAGTAGTTTGACTGCATAGAGTTGCGAGGGATGACTTACTCCTCCCATGCCGAAGCTGGAGTAGTTTGCTAGAGTCTCGATGTTCTTCTTGCTGGCGACTATCCATCCGATACGAATTCCCGGTGACTGAAGGCCCTTTGTGCAGGCTCCTGCAATGAATACGTTGCTTCTGTCCAAATTACGAATGAATTGGATTCCACTTACCGAAGGGGAGTGGAACATCTCGTATGCCTCGTCTAGGAGAATCCCGTTCCCCGGTTGCTCTGCTAACCGGATCAGATGCTCTAGTTCATCCCCCCATCGAGTCTGGCCCGATGGGTTCTGTGGATTGGAAATTATTGGCATCAGGCGAGTCTTTGCATTCAGGCCCGTGCGATCGAAGTACTCGTCATTGCTTGGATGGAAGTTGTTCTCCTTCGTGAATGGGACGATCTGGAAGTTCGTCTTCGTCTGTTCCATGATGTCTAGATAAGCCGGCCACTCTATATTCCCGATCCTGGCCTGTATGTTCTCCTTCAAGAACGCCATTACCGTGTAAATTCCAGGTCTACCTCCTGCAAACACCATCACGTTCTCTGGGGTGATTTCAGAACCGTACTGGGAGTTGTAGTAACCTGCAATAGCATTGCGCAAGTCCGGGTGCCCCCATGCCTTGGGGTAGAAGCGGTCCTCCCATGTGACATCTATACTATCGGGAAGCGAAGGCCCACCGAAATCATCCAGAGGGGTCGTGAGAGGGAATCCTTGCGACCACGGATGCGTGCCTTCAGTCCCCATGAAGCTCCCGAACGAGTCCATGAATGCGTACAGAGTCTCGTAGATCCCCATGGGTGGGCAGTTGTCCGAGAGGAAGGACTTAGTGGTTTTTGAAAATTTACCTTTTTCTTCTTTATT
>CAXEIX010000016.1:0-11740 GCA_963996605.1 uncultured Candidatus Poseidoniales archaeon
TGCGATGATCGTCAGCGCGTGTAACCTTTCCCACACCGCACTCGATATTTACCAGGGCAAGGCAGGGAGGGTGACTGGCATTTCCACAAATATCCCGGTAATCCACTTGACCGAGATGCTCGCATTCGCAATGGGCCACTACAACAGCCGCCTAGCCCAGCTCCGAACGAGGATAGCCGTAATCGGGGACTAGAACTGGTCTAGTCCAGTCTGACCTGCTGGTCTGAAGTTCCCCGGGGGGAGGTCAGCCTTGGAAGTCCCGCTCGGATCCTTGGCAGGAGTTGTGTCTGACCCAGAAATCACACTTCTGTGGCGTTCTCTTGTTTCGAGCACGAATTCGGCCGCTGTACAAACTTCCCCTTCGGATGTTACTGAGAACCTATCGAGGTTCGACAGATCCTTGTGGGGACTTCCAGGAAGTCCCCTGGACACTCTCCTAGCGGCCTTGTGCATGAACTCCTCCTTCCTCTTGGCAGAGTCCTTGGCCCACTCGTCTCTTGTTCCCTCTGCAACAAGCACGACAACCTCCCCCTGCCTTCTTCTACCAGTCCTACCCCTCCTTTGTATGGTCCTAATTTCGCTGGATACCGGTTCGTAGAATATGACCAGGTCAGCGCTGGGGATATCCAAGCCCTCCTCTCCCACTGAAGTAGCAACTAGGACGTTGGCCCCACCCTCCCTGAATTCGGCGAGTCTGGATATCTGCTGCTTCGCAGTTAGCCCCCCGGAACCTGATCTACTCGACTGTCCGATGAACTGAATCGCCTTTATGCCCTCGAGGTCAGAAAGCGCCCCCTCCAGTGCTTCCACTGTGTCCCTGTAGTTAGCGAACACAATGACCCTTGACTCCATGTCTCTTCTAACCCTCTCCCTGACCAGCCTCCTCACCGCTCCGACCTTGGAATGGATCTCAACCATATCTTTGAGCCTGGAAGAAAGATCCCTAACTCTCACATCCCTGAGGAATTCTCTGGAAGACTTGCTCTTTTCCTCCTCTTCCTCCATCCTCGAGAGGAAATGCCTAGATGCACCGATACCTTGGCAGAGGAGGTGATTTATCAGATGGTGCAGTCTCATTGCAGTGGCGATCTGTGAAGAAGATCTGAAACCACTGGTATCGCCCCTAGTGATGGCTGTCTGGGCCCGTTCCATTGCGTTGGATAGGCCTGCTTGATTGATCGCACCAGGCATCACGTACCTGCCATTCCTACGTTCCCTGTCCACTATCCCCTCTTGCCAAATCCTGAAAGGCTCTGCGAGCTCTATGATTTCTCTGGGTACCCCCACCACTACTTCCTCAACATCCAATTCAGAAAGAAACTCTGCCACTGTCGGGTCTTCCTTCGTCCTCATGTGGATCTTCTGAATACCCAGTCTACTGCATATCTCCTGAACCTGCTCCCTTCTAGAGCCAGGGCTTGCAGTAGTTGCTAGAATAAGTGGCTCATTAGACTGAGAGATGTACATCTCTGCAACCTCGGCCATTGCGTGTTCTCCCGTGCAATGATGGGCTTCATCGACAACAAGTAAGCTGCAATCTGAGAGGGAAAGAACTCCATTCCTCACATCATTTCTGACGACCTGTGGCGTTGCAAACACCAGTCTAGAACTCTTCCATAGCTCTGGCCTCTTGGATGCCGTTTGCTGCCCACTAAGCGAAATCGGCTTCAATTCGGAAATATTGGAAAGAACAGGGATTGCATTTTCCAGATGCTGATTCGATAGAGCAACGGTCGGTGCAATAACCAAGGCCCAACCCCCAGTCCTTTCCAATCTCTCGACAATAGACATCCATGCCACAGCGGTCTTCCCCGCAGCAGTAGGCAGTATCAGAAGCATCGATCCAGCTAAGGCATCATCTACGGCCTGCAGTTGGTATGCCCTAGCCTGAACTGTTTCTGAGACCAATCCAGGATGGGCAACATATGAGGGCACGGACAGGGCCCTCTGAAGTCAGGGTTCAAAATCGTTGCATTGGCACTTTTCGTATTCGCTACCCCCTGAGAGTGTGCTTTTGGCATCCCGATTCGTTCAAATAGGGTATGTTTGTCGCAAGGCCGCTCACTACGTGAGGTACCAGACACCAAAGGGCTCTGATTAGCATCCCGCAAACCACGTCCGCATTCGCGGATTTGGCTCGGTGTCACGGTGCCTCCATGGCGTAGTAGGCCCGGCATTGGCCGCTTGCGGCCAATTTCGGAATACAGGAGGAAATGCAATGGCAGACCGATCCAAACCCCGCCGTGGTAGCATGGGCTATGGCCCTAGAAAGCGTGCGATCCGTCAATTCGCTAGAATCACATCTTGGCCAGAGACAGAATCATCTGAGGTCAGAGTGCAGGGATTCGCAGGCTGGAAGGCAGGAATGACGCACATACTGATGAGGGACACAAATCCGAAGTCGACCTCCGCAGGCCAGGAAGTAAGGAAGGCAGTAACCGTAGTCGAGACCCCTCCGATGAATGTTCTAGCAGTAAGGGGGTACAAGATGACCCCGTACGGAAAGCAGACAGCAGGGGAAGTTTGGACCGATATTTCCGAAGACTCCCCCACCAACCTAGTCCCACGACTGGCAAACCAGACTCGTGGGGAAAGGGATGTTGAGGAAGGAAGGAAGCCAGCAACTCGTGGCGGAAGAATTCCAAAGAGGCAGTCTCAGCCATCGGAGGAAGCATTGAACTCCCTTAGAGAACAGGAACTAACAGAGGTTCGTTTGATAGTTTGTACTCAGCCTGACTTAGTTCGCAGCATTCCTACGAAGACTCCAGAGATCATGGAGATCGGATTAACAGGCGGCGACATAGATGCAAAACTCGACTGGGCAATGGACCGACTCGGGGGCCAAGTCGGTCTCGAAGATGTTTACGAAGCAGGACAGGAGATTGATGTCGTCGGAGTCACCAAGGGCAAGGGTTGGCAGGGATCGATCAAGAGATTCGGGCTTAAGCTACTTAGCCACAAGAACAGCAAGAGGAGGCGCCAGGGGGGCAACATGGGCGACTTCGGCACTGGGTACGTCAGAAAGACGATCAGACAGGCCGGGCAAGTGGGCTATCACAAGAGGACGGAGTTGAATAAGAAGATCTTGAGGATTTCAAATCCCGAGGAGTCAGAAATTACTCCAGCCGGTGGTTTCCTGAACTACGGTGAAGTCCTGAACCCATACATGATAATTCAAGGCAGCCTTCCGGGACCTGCAAAGAGACTTCTGAGATTCAGGGATCCAACTCGTCCAAGGAATGTCGTAGGGGAGGTAGACGTTACATACGTCAGTACCTCAAGCAAGCAGGGTGTGTGATAAAATGAAGGCTAAGGCATACAATTTGGTCAATTCTGTCGTCCAAGAGGAGATGGACGCAGGCCTATTGGCAGAGATATTCGCCGTTGAGGCCAAGGACGGGAAGGCAATCGCACTCCCATCGCCATTTACCTCACAGATTAGGGAGGACCTAGTCCGATCCGCCGTACATGCATCAAGAGCAAACAGGAGGCAGTCCTACGGGCACAGGGAACATGGCGGAAAGCGTTCTCCTCAGCCAGGTATGAAGCACTCCGTAGAGTGGTGGGGCAAGGGTCGTGGAGTCTCTAGGATTATGAGGAAGACCGGTCAGAAGACCGGTGCGCAGAACCCCCATACTCGAGGGGGCAGAAGGGCCCATGGGCCAAAGGTGGACAAGGAATGGTCCCAGAAGATCAACTCACGCGAGAAGAAGATAGCTCGTGACTCAGCAATCGCAGCATCATGCGATTCAAGCACAGTTTCATCCAGGGGCCACAAGTTCGACGAGAGCCTCAGATTCCCAATCGTCATCGATGGATATGTTGAGTCCAGGAGTGGCTCGGAAGAGAAGTATGATATCGAGTCTATACCTACTCAGTACTCCACACGAAAGTTCGTTGCCATGATGGAGGGACTGGGAGTCTCAGCAGACCTCATTCGCTCAAAGAATGGCAGGTCGATTAGAGCTGGAAAGGGGACAATGAGGGGTAGGAAGTACAGGACTCCGAAGAGCGTCCTCTTGGTAGTCGCTCAGAAGGGAGGCTTGGAAAAGGCCGCTCGAAACATCCCAGGTGTCGATGTGGTGACTGCAAAGGATCTTTGTGCAGAGGATCTCGCACCAGGAGGAGACATGGGCAGACTCACTATTTGGACGAAGTCGGCAATAGAGGCCCTGGAGTGATTAAGATGGATCCATATGACGTGATAATTATGCCTTGGATTACAGAGAAGACTCTCGAAGCAAGGAGAATAGCCGACCCAGAAGGGGGCCACAGGGAGAACAACAACAGAATCGAGTTTATCGTCAGAAGGGAGGCGACAAAGAAAGATATCAAAGAGGCGATAGAGACCCTCCTGGAGGTTAAGGTCTCCAAGGTGAACGTTCGAATCAACAGAACTGGCAAGCATGCCAGCATCCGTCTAGCAGATGGATACGACGCAGAGGAGGCAGCGCTCAAACTTGGAGCGTTCTAGAAGGTGGTATCATGGGCAAGAGGACACGTTCACAGAGGCAGGGGTCAAGCCCCAAAAACAAGGTTTCCAGCCACAGGTTCCCTGCTGCCAATAGGCTTCCCAGAGTCAGTGGTGAGATTGCAGAGGTAATTGACTTGGTTCATAGCCCAGCCCATACCGCTCCACTGGCTAAGTTGAAGTTCGAGGATGGTGAAATAGCACATCTGGGTGCACCAGAGGGCATGTCAGTAGGGCAGACAGTCGCATTTGGAGACAAGGTCTCACTGAGGCCAGGCAACGTCACTACCCTGAGTCAGATTCCAGAAGGAACCCAAATTTGCAATATCGAATTGCGTCCCGGAGATGGCGGCAAGATAGCCAGGTCCGGAGGGAACTCAGCAATGATAGACACCAGAATGGGGGACTACGTCAGAATCATCATGCCCAGTGGGGGTTCGAAGGATCTCCCTGCCAACTGCAGGGCTACCATTGGTGTCCTCGGCGGCCATGGCAGGACTGAGAAGCCTCTGCTCAAGGCAGGAGCCGCTCACCACAGGGCCAGAGCAAGAGGTAAGCAGTACCCGACAGTCAGCGGAGTCGCAATGAACCCCGTAGACCACCCCCACGGCGGCGGCAACCACCAGGCTGTACACGGTCCAAGCTCGGTTAGCAGAAATTCACCCCCCGGTCAGAAGGTCGGGAATATTGCGCCTAAGCGGACCGGCCGTGGAAGGTCGAAGAAGGAGTAGATAGTATGGCTAGGAAGAGGAAGCAGTTCAGGACGGCAAAGATGGCCAGGCGCCAGGCCAGGAAGAGGAGATCAAAGATCTCTGAGAGGAGGAAGAAAGAGTTCCTGTGGAGGGGTTACACTATTGACGAGCTGAAGGACATCCCCCTATACCCCTGGGGGAACAGCAGTGAGCCAGAGAACGACGACTACGACCCAGATGAGATATCCATCGCCACCCTGATGCCATCAAGGGTCAAGAGATCACTGCAAAGGGGACTTAACATCGAGTGCGAGAAACTCCTCGAGAGGGTCAGGAACAGTAACGGGAAGACAGTGAGGACACACTGCAGGGGGATGTACATTCTACCTGAAATGGTGGGAACCACAATTGGAGTTCACGATGGACAGAAATTCATCAACTTGGACATCACTCCCCCAATGATCGGCCACGCATTGGGAGAATTCGCAATTACAAGGAAGTCAGTGACGCACACCGGACCTGGTGTGGGTGCAACCAGATCTTCCCAGCACGTGGCACTAAAGTGAGGTGAAATGAATGAGTAGGAGAGCAGGAAGATCGCAGAGCGGATACACCCAACTCCTAGAGGGCTCAAACCTCGTAACTGCCCGGTCAGTCAACTTAGACTGCCACCACAAGCACTGCTACCACATCGCCAAGGCAATCAGAGGAATGAATGCCGAAGTAGCTAGGGATTACCTGGAGGACGTAGTTGCCAAGAAGAGGGCAATTCCGTACCAAAGAAGGTCTAGAAAGGGAAGGGGTGGCAATACGATGGCCGGTCACAGAAAGGGCAAGATGGGCCCGGGGAAGTTCCCAAACAAGGCTTCTCGCGAATTCATCAAGCTAATCAGCAGCGCTATGGACAACGCAAGACAGCGATTCGATGATATCGATGCCGAGGACATGGTAATCACTCACGTAGCCGCTCACCGTGGCCAGGTTTCCAGAAACATGAGACCCAGAGCCCAAGGGAGGGCAACCCCCAGTAACCACTACCAAGTCAATCTGGAAATTTTCCTAGAGTACTTCGGAGAGGATGATGGAGATATGGGAGAAGATGATTTCTGAGGTGATTGCATGAAGGAGAATACAATCCAGAAGATGATAAATCGCAATGTCGAAAGACAACTCGTTCGAGAGTACCTGCTCAAGGAGACTGAGAGAGCAGGCTTCGGTGGCCTATCATTCAACAGAACCCCCGAGGGAACCAAGGTTACTCTGCAAGCAGAGCAAGTAGGGCGTGTGATAGGGAGAAGGGGCAAGGTCATACACGAACTTCAGCGCCGTCTCCAGGAGGACTTCAATCTGACCAACCCTCAGCTAGAAGTTGAGGAGATTGCGGAATCAAGAACTAATGCACAGGTTATGGCCAGCAGACTAGCAAGCTCACTTGAGAGGGGCTGGTTTTTCAGAAGGGCCGGTCACAGCACTGTTCAGAACATAATGGACGCTGGAGCCAGAGGCTGCATCGTCACACTGAGTGGAAAGATTACCGGCGCCAGACACAGAGTCGAGAAGTTCCAGAAGGGGCATATCAAGTACTGTGGTGAAACCGCCCTCCAGCTAATGGATGTTGGATTTTCGACTGCTGTGAAGAAGCTGGGAACAGTTGGCTGCACCGTGAGAATCATGAGGCCAGGGTCAAAGCTCCCCCATGAGATCACTATCCACGAGAGAAGCGAGTCCGGGCTACCTGAACTGGTAGAGGCATCAGGATTCGTCCCTCTTGACTTAGAGGAAGCCCTCGAGAGGGCAGCACGGGAGGAGGAGTGAAATGTCACACATCAGCTCAAAGGAGATTGACGAGATGAATCAAGAGCAGCGCGAGATCACCCTTGGTGAACTCAGAGACGAGATGCTACAACTCAGATCCCAGCAGGCACTCGGAGGCTCTGCTTCAAACCCAGGCGCCTACAAGCAGACTCGCAGGAGCATTGCAAGGCTCCTAACCAAGATGAATCAGGAAAAGGAGGAGTGATTTGGCGGGAATTTGCAACATGTGTGCTCTTCCAGATGACCTATGCATTTGTCAGGAGATAGCCAAAGAACAACAGAAGGCGGTGATTTCAGTGGTTAGAAGAAGATACGGAAAGATGGTAACTATGGTCGAGGGAATAGAGGATACCGCAATCGACATCGGCCAACTGGCAAAGATACTGAAGGGCGCATGCGCAAGTGGTGGCACGGTCAAGGGGCGCACCATCGAACTCCAAGGAGACCACAAGAAGAAGGCAGCTAGGGTTCTCGAGCAGAATGGCTACCAGGTGGAGGTGCGCTGAATGAGTAAGATCACCAACCTCCCTTGGCTTTCCAGGAACCTCGAGGTCACAAACTCCACTGACCCAAACCTAGTGGGCATTTCAGGCATGGTGATGGACGAAACCAGGCGCACAATACTGGTCAATACCGGAAGGAAGGAAGTTACCATGGCCAAGGACACTATCATATTCACAATCGACGATGAGGAGATCGACGGTTCTCTAGTAGGGCAGAGGCCCGAGGAAAGAATCGGCAAGGCATACAGGAGGTCCTAAAATGAGAGATATAGGTGTAGACGTCATCAAGCCCGAGGCGGAATGGGATGGTAGCAAGAACTGCCCATTCTATGGTACACTGAGGCTTCGTGGTCAGATTATCAGCGGAGTCGTCTCTTCGAAGGGGATGACAGACACCGTAGTCGTCGAGAGGGAGACTACGCGGTATATGCAGAAGTTCGAAAGGTACGAGAAGCGCACAAGACGCTATTCGGCCCACCTCCCCAGTTGCATCGGGGAACTAAACCCAGGAGACAACGTCCGCATCATGGAGTGCAGGCCCCTGTCCAAGACCGTGAAGTTCTGCGTAATCGAGAAGGAGGCGAGCGAATGAAGGGGATAGCCGGCAGAGTGACCTCTGGTCTACCGACACAGGCACGGCTTGAGTGCGTCGACAACACTGGTGCTAAGGTCGTCCAACTCATCACCGTCCTGAAGAAGGGAGGAGTTGCCAGAAGGTACCCCTCGGCAGGAGTTGGAGACATGATCAGAGTCACTGTCAGGAGAGGCACCCCCGAGACCAGGCGCCAGATTTACACCGCAGTGATAGTGCGCCAGACGAGACCTTTCAGAAGGGTCGATGGGACATGGGTCCAGTTCGAGGACAACGCCTGCGTAATAACGAATGAAAGAGGGGACGTCCAGGGTTCTGACATCAAAGGCCCAGTCAGTAGGGAAGCTGCCGAGAGGTGGCCTAGGATAGCGGCTACGGCCAAGCAGATAGTGTAGGTGATTAGAATGGTTAGCAAGAAAGCAGGAAAACAGAGAATATCTCAGAGAGATGCACCCACTCACGTAAAGAGGAAGAGGATGCGAGCCCGTCTGATTTCCGACGACCCAGACCTCAGGCAGGTACGCTCAGTGACCATCAGGGTTGGGGACGAGGTAGAGGTCACCAGAGGGGACTTCAGCCATCCTAACAGCGTTAAGGCCGACTCCAGAGGAAAGAGGCTAGGACAGCCAAGAGGAAGGGCTGGAGTGAAGGCCAAGGTCGCATCGGTAGACACAAAGAAGGGACTCATCTTCGTAGATGGCCTAACTCAGTCCACAGCCGACGGGAAGGACGAAGCCATCCCCGTCAGCCCATCAAACGTCATTGTGACGAAACTTTTCGAGGGCGATCCATTACGAATCAAGAGGATCGCCGATAGGTCCACAGGGGGCGACTCAGAATGAGCAGGAGCCACCACAAGAGGCTAGTCATGCCCAGGACATGGCCATTGACCAGAAAAACCAACATCTGGGCACAGAAGCCAAACCCTAGCGGCCACCAGATAGAGATGTGCATGCCTCTGGGAATAATCCTCAGGGACGTCCTTGGCGTCGCCCACAACATGAGGGAGGCAAAGAGGATACTTCACGCACGAAGCGTAATGGTGGATGGAAAGGTGGAGACAGACAAGTCCCGCGGAGTGGGCCTGATGGACGTCCTGACCGTTGGCGAGGAGAATTATCGATGCATCCTCGACACCAACGGTAAACTGCGATACAGGCCAATTACAAAGAAGGCCTCAGGAAGCAAGATCTGCAGAGTCAGGGGTAAGACCACCGTCAAGGGGGGCAAGACCCAGATCCATCTGCATGATGGGAGGAACATCCTCATGGACGATTCTCCCGACTACAAGACGGGGGACTCGCTGGTGATTTCCCTTCCAGAGCAAAAGGTAACCTCGCACATCGAGATGAAGAAGGGCGCTAAGGCGTACCTGACTGGTGGGAGCCACATCGGAGAGACTGCTGTGATAAAGGAACAAGACATCAAGAGGTCATCCAAGCCAAATGAGACTATTTTCGAGGACTTCGGGACGATCACTGACTACGTATTCATCATCGGCAAGGAGACCGATATACCACTGGAGGATGAGTCATGAGCGAATCATCCAACCCCATGCTTTCTCCCTCTATCACCAAGGTGACTGTGAACATTGGAGTCGGAGAGGGAGGCAGGCGCCTCCAACTGGCAGAGAGGGTATTGGAAGTACTGACCGGAATGACCCCTTCAAGGACTCTTTCCACGAAGACTAACCGAGATCTCGGTACGAGGAAGGGGGCACCAATAGGGTGCAAGGTGACCATTAGGGACCAGGACAAGGTAGAGTCCTTCCTAAAGGACGCATTCTGGGTCCGAGACCACACTCTCCCGGCTTACAACTTCGACATCTCAGGAAACCTTTCATTCGGCATTTCTGACTACACAGACTTCCCTGACCAGAAGTACGATCCAGACATCGGAATCTTCGGAATGGACGTCAACGTCGTCCTCGAGAGGCCAGGTCATAGGGTTTCCAGGAGAAGGCGACGGAAGTCGAGAGTTTCCATCCCTCATAGAGTCGGTCGAGATGAGTCGAAGGACTGGTTCACAGGAAAGTTCGATCTGAAAATTGTGGAGGAGTAGTAGTATGGCACGCGATCACGGAGAGAAGATTGGAAGAAGCATAGGCTGCAGACGCTGCGGTCGAAAGAGAGGAATGATTCGAAGACATGGCCTGAGGCTCTGCAGACAGTGCTTCCGAGACGTTGCCCCGGACATAGGATTCAAGAAATACTCATGAGGTGATTAAAGATGCAATTTGACCCATTAAATGATGCCTTCACGACGATATACAATGCGGAGAGCGCAGGCAAGTACGAAGTTACCGTGCGACCAGCAAGCAAACTCCTCGGCAGCATGCTGTCCATAATGCAGACATCCGGGTATCTCGGAGAGTTCGAGAAGCTAGATGACGGCAGAGGAGGAGCATTCAGAGTCTCCCTAATAGGAGCAATCAACAAGTGCGGGGTAATCAAGCCTAGGCACTCGGTCAAGAGGTCGGACTACGACAAGTGGGAGTCCCGGTACCTCCCTGCGAGGGACTTCGGTCTCCTAATCCTGACAACAAATCAGGGGATAATGGTTCACTCAGAAGCGAAGAAGGAGAGGGTGGGCGGAAGACTGCTCGCATATGTTTTCTAGGAGGAATAAGAATGCCAAGAGTAGCCAACGTATCCCACAGCATCATCATGCCCGACGGAATGGGGGCAAGCCTGGATGGCAATACCGTGACACTCACCAAGGACGGCAGCAGTATCTCACGGGAATTCAACCACAATAGCGTCTCTGTGAAGGAGATTGACGGCGGAATAGAGGTTCACTGCAAACTGCCCAGGAGGTCCGAGAAGGCAATAGCCGGAACATGGGCTGCCCACCTAAGGAACATGGTCAAGGGCCTCGAAGAGGGATTCGAATACCGCCTGAAGGCAGTATTCAGCCACTTCCCTATGACGCTCAAGGTCGATGGAAACAAGTTCACAATCACCAATATGCTCGGGGAGAAGGTCCCCCGGGTGGCAAAGCTCCCATGGACCCCATCAGAGGTACAAGTGAAGATCGAGGGGAAGTCCGACATCATCATCACAGGGTCAGACCGAGAGAAGGTGGGCCAGTCTGCAGCAAACATAGAGAAGGCCTGCAAGGTCAAGAATAGAGATCCAAGAGTATTCCAGGACGGGGTATACATCACTTCCAAGGGGGCATGAGAATGGCATACGAGAATCTGACAGTCGCTGAGTTGAAGGAACTACTCAGAGAAAGGGGGCTGCCGGTATCCGGCAAGAAGGCAGACCTAATCGCCAGGCTAAGCGAGGACGAGGGCCCAACTGAAGAGGCCCCTGAGGAGATAACCCCGGAGGAGCCACAGGACGGCGCCACGGAGGAAGAATCCTCGGATGAGGGAGAAGAATCCTCGGATGAGGGAGAAGACTACGAGGAAGAGGAGGACTTCGAGGAAGAGGAGGACTTCGAGGAAGAGGGGGACTTCGAGGAGTGGGATGAACTGCACACGGCAAGGCAGAAGCCAGTCCTGGACGACTCCACAAAATCAGCACTCAAGATGCGCTCGGAGCAGAGCAAGAAGCAGCCCAAGTTCCGCCGGCAAGAGTGGTTCAGGTACAGGAGACTGTCCAAGACAGGATACAGGAAGCCAAAGGGGGACGACTCAAGCATGAGGAAGAACAGGAAGTAC
>CAXEIX010000017.1:0-11664 GCA_963996605.1 uncultured Candidatus Poseidoniales archaeon
AGACTAGCCAAGTTAGAATAAATAAGGAAAGTGCCCCTCTAGAAATAATATCGGTTATCGGCTGTTCCTGGTTTCCTGGGAGATCAAATTTTCCAGAGTTTGCTGCTAGAAGTACCGATATTATTAGTGTAACCACCAATGAGATGGTTCCAGCCTTACCACTGATTTTCTCACCCCATGCATAAAGTGCCAAGCCAACTGCTAGCAATGAAATTAGAGGAGCTCCGTAGTACTCGTGTGCTGCAATGTTGGTACCTTCAATCTCAACTGTCAACAGTACCCATGTCAGCAAGAGAAATGCCAAGGATAAGTACCAAGGGAAGGAGCGAGAGGAAATGGCTCTCTTTTTGGCATCAGTGATTGACCCGATCATCCAAGAAAAGTCATCCTTCTCTTCCTCGGGGATGACCCAAACTAGGAGGAATGGGGCGATTCCAGCTAAGGACTGATACCATTCTGAAACCCAAGCCCATCCTGAGAAAAGCATCAGTAGAACCCCCATGGAGATCCAATGCACTGGAGGTTCTTCTCGATCTCCGAAGATCAATAGGGTCATGATGGCGAGTCCGAAAAAGAGAACTGCCGATGAGCCAATCCAAAGACCCACTGCAGCATAGTAGACTATCAGAGAGATGGCTAGGGTCTTGTTAGTCTCGAACAGGGTCTGTGAGCCCTTAGCAGCGACTTGAGCCCTCTGCTCTCTCAAAATGTGAGTAACCGATAGGCAGAGGAGACCCACTACTGCGAGTAGGTAGACCATGACCTCAAATCCGACGGCGCTGAAGTCAATGATCTCGACTATCCGGAAATAGGGATCCTGCGGAAGCGAATTCTCCCCATCGCCTACGAAGGCATGGACCGATGCCCAGACCCCATTTGCCCTGGTCACTAGAGTTGCATGCATTACCAGTGCCCCGCAGATCAACGCCAGCGCAGGTGTGAATGCAAAGGGATTGGATGCGTTGGTCCTGGCCCTGGAGTGCAGAATTGCTAGGAGTGCGAGCCATGGAAGCAGAGAGCCGGTCTCAACTGGATCCCATGCCCAGTAACCTCCCCAATCCAGAACCGTGTATGCCCAAAGACCTCCGAGCCCTATGCCGACGGTGCCTGCCAGGAATGAGTACCTAGCCCATCGAATCATCGAGGTATGCGTCTCCTTAGATGGGCGGGAGGTGATCAGTCCGGATAGGGCGATGCTAGCGGTTGCCAGACACAGTGAGTAGTATACGAAAACCACTGGTGGGTGTATTACCATCAGATCAGTCTGTAGCAATGGACTGATTTCTCCTGCAGAGCCTACGGCGGCAGGGGCGAAGGGGCGAAGTCCTGCTGATACGAGTAGAAGTATTGTTATCCAGGAGTGCATGACTCGGATCGTCGTTCTATCCATCCTCGGATCCCTTGACATCGCCCATGAAATCACACTCATCATAGAGACCCACATCAGGAGAGGTCCGGATCTGCTTCCCCACACGGCAGAAATTCGGTAGGAAAGAGGGAGTCCGTCTCCCACATATCTGGAGACAAGATCCAGTGTCTTCGCTTCGATAAGGAAGGAAGCAGCAAGAAGTAGGAATGGTGCCGATTGTGCAGCCATTGAAGTTGTTCGAACGAGGGGTTCGGAGCTAGCCTCGGGACGAATGACGAGATATGCGCTGACGAGCAGTGCTAGGAGGACCAGGGTATATCCAAGAAAGGTGAGCATTGTTCACCATCCGTAATACTTCGCCCTGCTGTATCCAAAGGCCAGCATCGCTGGGACGATTCTCTTGAAGTATAGTCCCGGACTTCTAAGCAATAGTCTGAATCCTACCATTGCCTTTCCTGTAGCACCCATGTCTGACATCTCATCCGGGAAGCATGTAGCCATCACTGACATCTCGTCGTCAGATAGTTCGAAGAGCGCGGTCTTACCTCTCAGAATCTTATCGTAGGGAGGGAACTCAGCCTTCCACAGCCTAGTGTACTCTGACAGTCTCTCCGAGCTGAGGTCTCCCTCCGAGATTGCCTTGACGGCAGTCTGGGCAGCGAAAACCGCTGATTTCAGAGCTAGATGTGATCCCCCCTCGAATAGGGGTGAAGTGAAACCGGCAGCGTCACCGACGAGCATCAGCCCGTCGTGATGGGTTCTTTCGAATGGCCCGGAAATGGGTATCGTCCCGCCGAAAGCCGGGCTTCCCTTCTCCTTCCAGGGAGGGAGTGTTTGTTCCAAGCCGGAGAAATGAGTGTCCGCTATGAACTCGTCCAGGGCCTTCTTTGTCCTAGGCTTGTCCTCGGTAACTAGGCCAACGTTAGCACGTCCTTCGCATTTGGGAATCATCCATAGATACCCCTTCTCGGCATATTTTGGCCAGATATAGAAATCCAGGTATCCATCGGTAGGAACATCCAGCATCTCGTACTGCATACCTGCGACTACCTTACCCTTTGCGTTCAATGGTGCATCTCCATCGGGCTTAACCAAACGAGAGCAGACTGCAGCCACTCCTGAGGCGTCTATTACTATCTTGGCCCTGATGGGGAACTGATCACCCTTGCCATCACATATCCAACCTCCGAAGGAGTCGCCTTCCACCCTCTCCATGGAGAGGAGTTTGTGACGGAGATGGAGGCTTGCACCCGCAGAAACCGCTTCTTCGGCTATCCATCTCTCAAAGAGGTGCTTCTCGAGGACGTATCCCTCCTCGGTCAGGCACTTCTCGGTGCCATCGGGAAATATTACGCGGATTCCCTTGACACTCATGCTAATCACTTCCTCGGGGAGATCAAGATTGAGGTTCTGGCACGCAATCTCGGAGATACACTCCCCGCAGTGGACTGGGGTCCCGATCTCTGGGTGATCCTCGATAATGATGGTCGAGAGCCCTTGTCGAGAGCACTGTAGAGCAGCGTTACCACCACCCGGTCCCGCTCCCACAACAAGAACGTCGCATACGGTTCCAGCGTCTTCCACGGATTATCGGTAGAGCACCCATGAAAGAATCCGTCGGTTTGCTGGTATCCCTAGGAGGCGAACCTTCTCATGTCAGAGGCATCACGAATCGTCATGGGCTGGAGGAGTCTCGAGGAGTTCATCAGAGCCCTAGAGATTAGGGGTGAGTTGCTAAGGGTCGGCCATCCCGTTGATGTGAGGTTCGAAGCCGGTTGTATAGCAGACCGTTTGGTCAAGATGGGTGGTCCAGCGGTGGTCTTCGATCAACCTAGACTTGATGACGGTAGCATTAGCAGATTCCCGCTTGCGATGAATCTCTTTGGAACCAGAGAGCGGACAAACCTAGCTCTGGGAGTGAATGAGCCCAGTGAGATTGGGGAAATGATGGTCGGTCTGATGAAACCCGATATTGGTGGAATTTTGAAGAGGCCGTGGACTGGAATCAAACTACTCAGACAAGGAATCTCGATGGCTCCAAATAAGGTCTCGAAGGGAAAGTGCCAGCAGGTGAGAATCGATGACCCTGATGTGACTAAACTCCCGATCCCTATCACTTGGCCGGATGACGGGGGGCCATTCATGACCCTCCCCCTAGTTGTAACCGCGGACCCTGAGTCTGGAGCACACAACATGGGGATGTATCGGAGTCAGGTCTTCGGGCCAAGAGAAGTCGGACTTCATTGGCAGAAGCACAAACATGGGGCGGACCATGCGGATTCCTCTGAAGGCAAAATGCCAGTGGCAATATGCCTCGGGGGGCCACCTCAGATAATTTTCAGTTCTATCTCCCCACTACCTGATAATCTATCGGAATACGAGTTTGCAGGTCTTCTAAGTGGGAAGAGGTTGAGAATCACAAAATGCCTAACGAACGATCTCTGGGTTCCCGCAGATTGTGACTTCGTTATCGAGGGTTACGCTATCCCGGGCGAGACTAGGACCGAAGGCCCGTTCGGTGACCATTTCGGTCACTACTCGCTTGAAGACGAGTACCCAGTGATGCACGTTACTGCAATCACTCACAAGAAGGACCCGATAGTTCCGATGACAATAGTGGGGGTCCCTCCCATGGAGGATGGATACCTCGGTGAGGCTATTGGAGATGCGCTTCTACCTGTCCTGAGGTTTCAACACCGTGACGTGATTGACACCTTCCTACCCCTGGAGACGGGCTTTCACAATCTAGCCATCGTTTCCTCCAAGCAAAGATTTCCTCGTCAGGCCAGGAAAACCGCACTGGGCCTACTAGGTGCCGGTCAGATGATGTTCCTCAAGGTGGTCGTGGTTGTGGATGATGATCATGCCGTGAAGAATCTCGACTCCCTACTTGATGCTCTAGAGCTGAAGGGGAGCATCCCTGGTGACCTAGTTACTCTCAAGGGAATGGTGGCTGACTCATTGGCACACACTTCCCCGTGGGAGAACATCCATGACAAACTGATTATCGACGCGACATCACCTGCGGACGGAGATCCGATAGGGCATGTCGAGTCTCCTCCTGTGAGCAATTCACTGGTAATTTCGGCATCTGCGATTGAGGGGGTTGTTCAGGCAAGAATGCTACGTCCTTCTATGATGGTGATTACTACTGAGATCCAAGGAGGGCCAAGACCAGAGGAGAGCATGGAGGATGCGAACGAGAATTTGGCCGAACTCCAGAGGAAGACGATTGCTAAAATAAGAGACTCGATTTGGGGTTTGGAGGCGTCAAAGGGGTTGAGATGGTTGTTCATCACAGACTCGGATGCGGACTTGGAGAGTGATGACTGGAAGAGGACGCTGCTATGGCAGCTATTCTGCAGATTCGACGTGGGAAGAGACTTGCACTTCGACGAATCGAAGTCTAGGGTGGCATGGGATGCAACCGCTCCGATTCCTTCAGAAGGAGGTCCTTTGCCAGTTCGAAGATGGCCTGCGGTGACTCTCCACGACCCCGAGCTCGTTCAGAGGATAGATTCCTGGCTCACAAAGAGGTTGTAATATGGGTCTGAAGGAGATACTTGAGTTCGTCAAGGTTGAACACACCCTGTTCTCCCTCCCCTTCGTTCTAATCGGCTTTGTTCTAGCAGACAATCAGTTCGGAAGCGAGAGAATGGACATCTTCTGGATAATGATTGCAGCAGTTGGCGCTAGAGGTCTAGCAATGGCCTTGAACAGGATCATTGATCGAGAAATCGACTCTTCTAACCCTAGAACTTCCTCCAGACATCTGCCATCCGGTACAATGTCAACACAGACAGCTTGGATGCTCTCAGCAGTATTTCTCGGGATGCTATTGTTTGCTGCATGGATGTTGAACGAAGTGGCTCTGAAGATGGCTTGGCTTCCGGTCATTGCATTCGTAATCTACCCGTATACGAAGAGATTCTCGTGGATTTGTCACTTCTGGATAGGTTTCTGCTTGGCCCTTGCTCCAGCAGGTGCATGGGTCGCTATCGCAGCAGATACGCATGGTTGGGCATCTATCACTGGAATGCTTGATGGAAGGACGGAGTTCCTATGGTTCCCAGAGGTCTTCTTCATTTCATTGGGAGTCGCCCTCTGGATATCTGCTTTCGACATCAACTACGCACTAATGGACAAGGATGTAGACCGGAAGCAGGGGATTCGATCTTTCCCTGCGAGTTATGGAGATGCAGCAACCAGAAACCTCAGCGTTGCTCTGACTGTAGGGTGGATGCTGTGCTTTCTCCTTACAGGGATGCATGAATTCTCGGAAACCAGGAGGTTCCGCCATACCCTCTGGATCGTTTCAGTAATTGTCATGGCACTGCTAAACATCTTCGTGATGACGAAGTCTGCCGAATCTGCCTCAGGATCTGATGAGAGCATGGAGCGCTATCAGAAGATTCTATTTCGTTCGTCCATGCTAACGGGGTGGGTTCTGCTTGCTAGTATGGCATTCGTAGACTACTTCAGTGACGGTTTACTTGATTGAGGCATTGGGATGTTTAGACTTCAGGCAGATTATGAGACCGCTGGTGACCAGCAGCAGGCTATTGACCAGTTAGTCGAGCAATTGAACGAGGGACAGGAAAGATGCGTCCTACTTGGCGTGACTGGGTCGGGGAAGACCTTCGCAATGGCCAAGGTCATTGAGGAGTTGCAACTTCCGACATTGATTCTTTCGCATAACAAGACGTTGGCACGACAGATCTGGCAAGAAATGTCAGGGCTTTTCCCGGAAAACTCGGTTGAGTACTTCGTTAGCTACTACGACTACTACCAACCAGAGGCTTACATCCCCGGTCGAGACCTGTACATCGACAAGGAGCTCCAGATGAACGAACGCATCGAACAGGAGAGGTTCTCGACAGTAGCCTCTCTGGTTTCTAGGCCTGATGTCATCACGGTAGGAACCGTCTCCACGATCTACGGCCTCAACCCACCAGAGGTATTCCAGCAGAATCACCTCAGGCTTCACGTTGGCCAGAAGGCAGACCCCCAAGAAGTAGTCAGAGGCCTTGTAGATCTGCAGTATAGGAGGACAACCGGTGAGATTGCGAGAGGTGATGTCCGTCTCAGGGGCGAGGTTCTTGACGTATGGATGCCAAGTAGAGACGATCCTCTCAGAGTAAGATTCGGTTGGGATGGGATTGAGAGAATACAAGTCTGCGAGGCAGTCTCATGGGAACCACTGGATGACTTCGAAGAGGCTTGGATCCATCCTAGAGAGTTCTACATGACAAGCGAAGAGAGGTTCAATCAGGCCCTAGAGGACATTGAGCACGAATTGGATACGAGAGTGGACTGGTTCGATTCAAATGACGGTGGTTTGGAGGCACACAGACTCGAACAGAGAACGAGGTTCGATCTGGAAATGCTGAACGAAGTTGGGTCATGCAAGGGAGTGGAAAACTATTCCATGCACTTCGATGGACGAACCAGAGGAGAGAGGTCTTACTGCCTTCTGGACTTCTTCGCAAGCAATGCAGAGCAATTCCATGGTGGTTCGGAAAGATACCTAGTAATCATGGATGAATCGCACGTCACACTGCCCCAGGTTGGAGGCATGTATGGCGGAGATTTCTCGAGGAAGAAGAACTTGGTCGACCATGGATTCAGGTTGCCTTCTGCATATGACAATCGTCCGCTCCGAGTTGATGAGTTTCAAGACCTGATTCCCCAGATGATGTATGTCAGTGCGACTCCTGGCGAGAGGGAGTTGAGGCACCTGGCGGAGATTACGGGACAAGAAGTACCCGAGGGGCTAATTCATGTTGATGGTGGAGGGGGAGCTAAGAAGTCCGAAATCGGGAAACCCAAATCGAAGCATAGTATGGAGGAATTGCTAGGTGAGATAGACGGAATAGCAAAGATGGAGATTCGCCCAACTGGCCTTCTAGACCCTGGGATAGAAGTGAGATCAACCGAAGGTCAGGTCCAGGACCTGTTAAGCGAAATCGGTGATCGAGTTAGCCGGGATCAGAGGGTTCTCGTCACCGTAATGACGATCAAGTTTGCAGAAGAAGTCGCAGAGTACTTGGAGAGAATGGGAGTCAAGGCGCACTACCTACATAGTGAGATTGACACCCTAGAGCGTACAGAGATAATCAAGGCTCTAAGGTTAGGTCTGATTGACGTGGTTGTGGGCATCAATTTGCTGAGAGAGGGGCTGGATATTCCCGAAGTCTCCTTAGTTGCAATATTCGATGCTGACAAGCAGGGTTTCCTCAGGAACGAACGATCGTTACTACAGACGATTGGAAGAGCTTCTAGGAATGTGGATGGATCTGTTATTCTCTATGCAGACTCGATCTCCCCGGCAATGGAGGCTGCAATAAGCCAGACCGTGAGAAGAAGATCCCTACAAAGAAAGCACAACGAAGATAATGGAATCGTACCACAGACCATCCAGAAGGCTCTTCCAGAAATGGGAGCCGAGATGGAAGACCTCCTCTCAGGTGTTGCTGGAACCGGGAGCAGCGGCGGTAGGAGAATGGTTGCCAAGCCCCCGGGGAAGAAGGGTTTGGAGGGTCTCGCCAAAAGATTCGGATTGGGCGCAGGGGTTTGGAATTCTTCGGATTCCGTACTAGAGAATGTTAGTCAGCCGGAGTGGATCGGGGATCCTGAAGGATTGACGGAAGATGAGAGTGAAGATCAGTCGGCTCTCATTTCGAGGTTGGAGAAGGAGATGAAGCAGGCTGCGGATAGGCTTGACTTCGAGAGAGCAGCTAACCTAAGGGACAGGATCTTCAATCTCCAGAATGCGACCAATTGAAGCCAAGTGTCCAGTGCGGTTCCCATGGACGGATACTCGCGGGATGACTTTGACGTTCCAGTAGAGGACTATGACTTCTCAAGCGTATCCGACGTTCGCACTCTCATAGACCAGATGGGCAGGGCTGGTGGTTTCACAGCATCTAAGTTGTCCCGTGCCAGAGATATTTTGAGTAAGGCGATTTCTAAATCCGATGGTGATGGGAATCTCAACTGGCTTTCGTTCCCAGCCTGTCTATGCGCCACGGGTACCAGGGGATTCTTCGTAGAAGCACTGAAGAGAAGGGCATACAACGTTGTGGTCACCACCTGTGGAACTCTTGATCACGATATAGCAAGGACATTCAGAGACTACTTTCACGGTGATTTCAGCCTAGATGACATTGCCTTGGGCAGGGAAGGTCTGAACAGACTGGGCAACGTAGTAATTCCTAACGAATGCTATGGAGAGATACTGGAGAGGGTCCTTCTGCCTTGGCTAAGCGAGATTGAGGATGAGAGGAAGGCTAAGGATAGCACCAATCCCTGGAGGGGATTCGGGTCAGTGGAGCTTTGCTGGGCAATAGGAGACAGGATAGAAGACGAAAGCTCACTATTGTACTGGGCCGCAAAGAACAGAATCCCGATGGTTATCCCAGGCATAACTGATGGATCAATAGGTTCGCAATTATTCATGCACAGACAAAGAAGCCCCGATTTCATGGTGGACGTTCTAGCAGATGAGCAGATTCTATCTGACCTGATTTGGACAGCGAGCGAGAGTCATGGACTGATGATTGGAGGGGGGATCTCGAAGCATCACGTAATCTGGTGGAACCAATTCAGGGAGGATTCGGGGATGGATTCGGCTGTTTCGATTACAACTGCACCGGAATATGATGGTTCACTATCTGGTGCTAGGCTAAAGGAAGCGATTTCCTGGGGAAAAATTAGACCTGAGGCAGAACAGATAGTTGTCGAGGGTGAAGCTAGCCTAATCCTCCCACTTCTAGGTTCTGATCTGTTTGGAAGCGATTAGAAGCGCGCCGGAGAAACGGCTATTAATCTGCTTTTTCCGATGTGGTGATATGTCAGTTAGAGAAAAAATTCAGGACATGATAAACGAATTGACCGACGCTCTCGGCGACGCCGAGAAGCATGACTCTGGGAATAATGCCGCTGGAACTAGAATTCGGAAGGTTATGCAGACTTGCAAAGGTCTCGCTCAGGATGTGAGGGTGAAGGTACAGGGCGACAAAAACTCACGTTGAGTCACTTCGCGCTGGCTATCATTTCCATCAGAGAGACTCTCATTGGAACCAATGGGTGCCAACCTTCTCCTCCAGACATTATCAGGGCATCGTGGATTTTGCTTAGGTCTGGCCTTTCTTCAATCTCCGAATGTAGCCCCCTTACTGGGCTGGGGACTTCGGACAAAGATTCAATGGTATGTGAATGGTTGATTGAATTATTGTAACGCTCCCATAGTATTCTGATTTCATCTGTGACATCGTCCATCTCCCAAGCCCTTCTGCCACACATCGAATAGTTTCCATTTGGCAATTTTTCTCCCTCACTGAGGCAAATTGAGGAAATAGCGTCAACTACATCCCTTACGTTTACCCAGAATCTTGTCTTGGCTTCTGGGTCTGGCTTTTCTCCGCTCATTATTTTCCGAATCCAATCGGCCATGACTCCATTACCCCATTTTCTCCCACCATTTGGGATTATGACATCGGATAGTTCGATTACAATGCCCGAACCGGGGGATCTAGAGCCAGAGGGGACGATAGCGATGTCGCTGCTCTCTTGGGTGTCGATCTGAATCGTAATTTCTGCCTTCTCTGGTTCGGCAACTAGCTCCGCTCCACCCCTCTCCAGCCTTTCCTCTAGGGCTTCTCTTAGACCGTCTGATGAACCTGAAACATGCACACTTTTGGGCATGGAAACGCATCTGTTTAGTTGGCCTCGATAGTCTTAGACGTGAAATTTAGCAGTGCTTCCCTTAGAATATCTACAATCATATCTATCTCCTGGGAGGTTATTCCGAAGTGAGGCGTGAATCTTAGAGCATTCTGACCACCGTGGATTACGCCGAGTCCGTTGTTCCTGCACCACTCTTCGACGAATCCGAATCCTATCACAGGGAGTTTATCTGGATCTAATTCTGCGCAAAGAAGGAGGCCGGTTCCTTGGACCTGTGTAATCGTGCCGGGCATCTCTTCTGCTAGTGCTCTCAATTTAGCAACGAATTCAACGCCTCTTTCCTTGATATTATTTCTCAATTCTGGGGTTACTCGATCAAGAACTGAGACTGCAGTTTCCAAAGCTCTTGGATTCGTAGTCATAGTATTGCCATAAATTCCTACGACGTACAATTCAGCAGCTCTCTCAGAGAGGCCTACTACTGAGAGTGGGTATTGGCCCGCATTGAGAGCCTTCGACCAGGTCTCCATGTCTGGGACCAAACAGTCCTCGAAGCCATCGTAATCAACTATGCTAAGGCATCCCTGACCCCTCAGTCCGGCTTGGATTGAGTCGACGATTAGCATACTCCCATGCTGGGTACATAGAGTTCTGGCGAGATCATAGAATTCTCTCGTCACACACAGCCCAGGATTGCCCTCGCCCATCACTGGTTCCAGTGCCATGAATTCAATGAAGAAGCCCTCTTCATCCGCTCGTTCAAAGGTAGACCTCAGTGTGTCTAGATCGTTGCTTGGTACGAAAATTACGTTATCCCTCTCACGGAATGAGGCTAGATTCTTCTCATACTTCTCGCTGCACGAGTCTGAAATCTGAGCGGGCCTGTGTGTCCTCCCATGGAAGGCCTCGACTAGCGCCAGCATCTTGGTTGGCTTACCCTCGTGCTTTCCGCCCTTGCCTGTAACTCTGAGAGTGTTTGCATCTGCAATTCGTATGGAGATTGTAACAGATTCTGAACCGCTATTCAAACAGACGAATCTGGAGAATGGGCAACTCCCCCTAGTATGTCCTACTTCCTTCCTAAGTCGTTCAGAGAGTCTCTTCTGGCTGAAAGAAGGCGTCATAACATTGGCCATAACCCAATTCTGCTGCATTGACTGGATTACATCATCGGGCCCATGCCCCATTCCAAGCATCCCATATCCGCCGTTATCATGTAGAACCGCACCGTGAGAGGTGATTATCCAGGGCCCTCGAGCAGCGATTGCGACGTACGGGTTTACAGTGGCAGCAGAATAGAAATTGACATAATCCGATTGAAGATACGCGACCAAATCGCTCTCTTTCATAGAAAATAGCTCATCCCCCATGTCGTTTATTAGACTCTGGAAGTTTTCAGTTGCCTCCTCTATAGCCCGACTTAGGGATGGATCGGTCTCTAGGAAATCGGAGATCACTGAGTCCTTTAGGCCGCTAGTTTGAGCCTTTCCAGTTCGAGAGCGGATTTCGGCAAGAGAAGTTAGTTTGCCGTCCATGTGCATGGCAGAGGAGCGATGCACATCAACATTCTCCGTAAATGGTCTGAGTTTGAGAAAATAACTGGCGAA